>JAHWJO010000660.1 GCA_019348365.1 Armatimonadota bacterium
CTTTTCTCCTACACAGGTGATGGGGTGGGGATGCCACAGGCATATTACCCCATTCGTCGCTCCAGCATCTTCATGTCCTCTCCAAATCATGAGTAGTTTAACGGCCTGCCGTCATGCTTCGCTTAATCTCGTGTTAAACAAAGGTTAAGCCCGCCAGCGATCATCTTTTCGCGTATCACACTGCACAGGGCCGGATCTGCCCCGGGCCCCGTCGCTCCTACGGCTCCGGGGGCCCGGGGCAGATGAAGGTTTTCCTTTTATTGCGGGGAGGGGAAGATGCATTATCCGCATATTGTCAGGGCCCGGCCGCAGATCGGTCGCGAATTAGTGAGGGCATAAACGGGCCATGTTCAGATCCCGTTCATGCCGGTCCCCCGCGTGGAAAGGACGGAGTCGAGATGAGCGCAAGCGAGGAGGGAAAAGTCGTGGAGGTGCAGCCGGGGGAAACCCGTGAAAACGAGCGGGCCGCCGCGCCCGACGAAACGCCTCACAGCGCGGATGAACCCGTCAGCTACGCGGGCTCCGAGACGGCCATGACGAGCAATGCGACTCGCTCATGGGAGACGATCACGCCGTACGTGGAGGAAGAGACGCTCGGCACGCCGGAGAAGAGGCCCGACGAACAGGAAGCGGAGGCGTACGGGAACGCCGAGGATCTTCTCGGAGGGGCAGGGGGCCCCGAATTAGGAGAATAATTCGGCGGAGACGTTTCCTTATCGCATGGCTAATTGACAGGGCGGGAGGGCTTCTTTACAGGCTGATGCTTCTTTCGTAATGAAAAGCCCGGTCTCCGAGAGGGAGCCGGGCTATGCGACAATGGGTATTCAAGGGGAATGACCGTAGGGAGCCGTTACCGCTTCGCTTCCACCACGCTCTCTTCCAGGGCCACGACTTCCTCGCTCGGCGCATGGCCGGCGTTGCGACTCTTCAGGAGATGGATGGCGGAGGGGAGGACGGAGAGGAGGACGATGACCGCGATGATGGGCAGGAGATACTTGTCCACGTTCGGGATGAGCCGGCCCAGGAAGTAACCCCCGACGGTCATCGAAAGGGTCCAGATCGCTCCCCCCAGCACGTTGTAGAAGAGGAACGTCGGGTAATCCATCCGGCCCACCCCGGCGACAATCGGCGCGAAGGTGCGGACGATCGGCATGAACCGCGCGATGATGATGGTGTATCCGCCGTGCTTCTCATAAAACGACTCGGCTTTGCGGAGGTGGTCCTTATGGAAGAACCGGGAGTCCTCGCGCTTGAAGATCCGGGGACCGACGCGGCGACCGAACGCGTAACCGACGCTGTCCCCCAGGACCGCCCCGGTGAAGATGACCGCCAGAAGCCCGTAGAGGTTCAGATAACCCTGAGAAGCCAGAAATCCCGCCGTGAATAGCAGGCTGTCTCCCGGAAGGAAGAATCCGATGAGCAGCCCCGATTCAGCGAAGACGATGAGGAACAGGCCCAGGTAGCTGACGGTCTTAATGAGTTGAATGAGGTTTTCGCCTTCGAATAAATGCATCAGTTTATCTCACCCCGGTTAAAAATGTGAAGAGCATCAGGAGAGCCGCAAGAGCGCCGGAAATTCCGGATCGTTGCCCTCCTCTCATCTGGCGGAATGATCCCCGCCCTTCAAGGTTAATCGTTGTGAGGCGATCTGTAAACCCGCAATCGTGAGTCAGGGTGTCGATTCTTCCACATGTCGTCACCGGAGGGGGGTGTAGCTCTGGTAGGAGAGCGTGACGGACTGGGCGAACTCCGAGCGGAGGAGCTGGAAGAGGAGGCTCCCCGAGTCCAACGCGAACGAGCCCCACAGCGTCAGGTAACGCGGGTTGGGAATATATTGTGCGCCGGTCATGAACCGGGGGGAGACCCGATAGCCCATCCCGAAGGTGTTGACGTTCTGGCTGCCGCCGCCCCGGAGCTGCCGGGTGACGTACCCGTTATACGAAAAATGCTTCGTAAATCATCCCCGATCCGCTAAAGGTGAGAGTCCACTTCCGCCGCAGGAAGCGGATCGAGGGCGGTCGGAAGCTGAAGCGACACTGGCGAGCCCTCTTCATTATCGCTGAGGAGTAAAGCAACCAAGCGTAATTCTGAGCGTGAAGATCACTCATCTCAGGTGTGAAATTCTCTTCAAATGTGTAACTCCCATCACTATTGAATATATCAGCTTACTATGGCCACGGATCCGGATTCAGCCCGACCATCCGGCGCAGGATACGCACGACATCCTCCACCGTGACGGCCCCATCGCCGAAGCTCCCATTGACATGCTCCCCAAAAACTGGTCCACAAGATGTGTTAGAATCCGGCACTTGCTA
>JAHWJO010000661.1 GCA_019348365.1 Armatimonadota bacterium
GCCGCCGTGCGTCGGGCCTCGCTGGCGCCGCCGCGTTCCATTGCGAGCTGGCCCCGCTCACTCTCCTCCGGGAGGTCAAGCGGATCGAGCGGGAGGTGGGCCGCCGACCGACTTATCGCTGGGGACCCCGCGTGCTGGACATCGACCTGCTCCTGTACGACGACCTGCACTGGGAAACGCCTCTGCTGACGCTGCCTCACCCCCGCATCGCCGGGCGCGAGTTCGTCCTGCAACCCCTGGCCGAGATCGCGCCAGCCGTCGCCGCTTCTTTCAGTAGGCAGTAGGCGGCGGGCAGTAGGCAGAAGTCCATCGTCTTCGTCTGCCATCTTTACATAAAAATGGATACATAAGAATCTAAACTGCCTACTGCCCGTCGCCTACTGCCTACTGAACCGAAAGGGAGATCTGTTTGCGAACGGATCGTGACTACTACCGCATCCTGGGGATAGAACGCAGCGCCACCCCGGACCAGATCAAGCAGCGTTACCGCGAGCTCGTGCGCCAGCACCACCCGGACGTGAGCCCGAATCAACACGCCGGACTGGGCCACAACACCTTCCTCCAGATCGTCGAGGCGTACCAGCTCCTCAGCGACCCCGACAAGCGCCGGGAATACGACAAGGTGTGGGAACGCCGTTCCGCCACGCAAACCGCCGCATCCGCCGGCCCGGCCACTCAGACGGCCCAGGGTGGCAACGCGGTCATCGCGACTCTCCTGTCGGATGCGACCCGCTACTTCGAGGCGAAGAATTACGGCGAGACGGGACGCACCTGCCGCCGCATCCTCCAGCTCGACAAAGAGAACCCCGAAGCCTACGAGCTTCTCGGCGACGTTTACGCCGCGATGAAGCGCAACGAGATGGCGGTCTCCCATTACACGATGGCGCAGCAATTCACCCAAAAGCGCAAGTCGGAAGTCGGGGTGAAGATCGACAACCTGATGAAGCGCCAGGAGAAAGACATCCACGAGGCGATCCACGGAAAGCCGGTCTACAAGCGGGCGCCGGTCATCGCCATCGCATCCCTGACGCTGCTCATGCTGGCCCTCTGGGGGATGAGCCTCCGGGATTCGCCCCCCATCGAGGCGTTCGCGTTCCTGGATCAGACCCCGTTCCGGACGCTGATGCTCTTCTGGATGGACGCCTTCCTGCTCGGCTTGCTGCTGGCCGGGAGCGGCGCGCTGGAACGCTACGACGACGAGATGCTGTTCGACCTCGGCGCCGGGCAATCCCCGAAGAACGCGCCGCCCATCGGACTGATGATCCCGGTGATCAGCATCCTCAATTTCTATCTCGCCGTGATCGCGGGGATCATCTACGGCCTCATGAACGAGAAGTTCTCCACCTCGTTCGTGAAAGCCGCGCTGGGCCTGTTCCTCCTCGGTCTGGCCTTCGCCGCGCCGCACCCGAACGCCCTGACGCAGGTCCTCCTCTTCGGCACCGGCCCGGCGTTCGCGATCATGTGCGCTGGCTGGCTCATCTCCGACGTGATCCGGCCCCACTGGTAGGACGGGGATCAGGGGTCAGGGATCGGATTAGGTTTCGGCATGACCGGATAGGTTCCGTTTTCCCGAAGACCTCACCGACCCCTGACCCCTGATCCCTGACCCCCGCAGATAGGAGTTTTTATGGATGAACCGCGCATGACCGTCCCGAGGATCCGCCAATTGAAAGAGCACGGACGGAAGATCGCCGCCGTTACCGCTTATGACGTGGCCATGGCGCGCCTCGCCGATGCCGCAAAGATCGACCTCATCCTCGTCGGGGATTCGCTCGGCAACGTCGTCCTCGGTTATGAAACGACGCTGCCCGTCACCCTGGATGACATGGTGCATCACACCGCCGCTGTCACGCGCGGCGCGAAGCGGGCGCTCGTCGTCGCCGATCTCCCCTTCATGACCTACCAGGTCAGCCTGGACGAGGCGGTGCGCGCGGCGGGACGACTCGTGCAGGAGGGCGGGGCGCATGCGGTCAAGCTCGAAGGCGCGAGTCCCTACATCCTCGACGTGGTGACCCGGCTGAGCTCGGTCGGCATCCCGGTGATGGGGCATCTGGGCTGGACCCCCCAGTCCCTCCATGCTTTCGGGCGCGCCACCGTGCGGGGCCGGACCCGCGATTCCGCGCAGGAGATCCTCGACGGCGCGCGCTCGCTCCAGGAAGCGGGAGCGTTCGCCCTCGTCCTCGAAGTCATCCCCGAACGCCTCGCCAACGTCGTCACCGATACCATCCTCATCCCGACCATCGGGATTGGAGCGGGGCCGGGATGCGCCGGGCATATCCTCGTCTCCTACGACATGC
>JAHWJO010000194.1 GCA_019348365.1 Armatimonadota bacterium
GGAGACGGCTTCGGCCACGCGGAGCCGGGTGCCGTCCTCCTCAACGGTCGTCGTTTCCATCAACCGCTCGATCCGGTCCCCCGTCTCGTTTGCTGGTGCCTCCCCCTCCGCGTAAATATCCGCTGGGCCCGTATCGCCGGACGTGATCCCCGTCAGCTCCGACAGCCACGGATGCCCGCCGGAGCAGGCGCGCACCGCCGGGCCGATCTCGGAATCGGGGTGATCGACAAGGTACCGGGCGACGATCCGGTGCGAGCCTTCCGCGACGAGGGTGGCTCCCCCGCGCGACCCGGTATCGGAGAACATGCAGAGGAGCAGCAATCCCTGATCCGGGGAGTCGATGGAGTGGCGGAACTGGATGCCGTCCCAGTGCCATCCGCCCGTGGGCACGTCCCAAGGGGCATTCCCGCCTTTGGAGAAGTTGACGGGCCACCAACCCCATGAGACCCTGCCGTCGCGGCCTTTCCAGCGCCCCCGGCCCACCAGGTCTTCGATGGCATCCTTGAGGCGCTCCGTGTTGCAAGGCTCGAAGACGGGATCGTTGTAAGCCTCCCGGATGTGGATCATCGGCTCGGTCCATGTGGACGGATCGTCCTTGTGCGCCCCCCGCTCCGCAAGCCGCTCCCAGAGGAAATCCTGCGCCGCCATTGCACACTCGCGCGGGAAGGCCTCCTCCAGGCGCACGTAGCCCCTGTCGATGAACTGCTCCACCTGCTCTTCCGATAACACTTTCAAATCCATCCGGCTGCTCCTGATCGAGAATTGGGAAATTGGGGAGTTGGGAAATTGGGGAGTTAAACCCCATCTCCGGCCCCTCCCCAACTCCCCAATTTCCCAATACCCGTCACTTCAATCGAATCTCGCCCCACTGTTCCGGGCGGCCCCAGACGCCGGGGCGCGGCGACCAGGCCAGGCGGCCCTCCCCGATGCCGTCCCCCACGCGGGCATCCTTCCGGTCGCCGTCGTAGAGGAGAAGGTTGAATCCCAACCGCTTCCCGCTCTCCGGCTTCGCGCCGATGGCGCTCCAGGGAATTGCGGTTTCGATCATGTAGCCATCGGTGGTCCGTTTAGAGGCGAGACGCATGCCGGGGGCCGTCTCCTCAATGGGACCGGGATTCGCATCGGCATCGCGGGCGGCGCGCACCTTCCCCGCCGTGTCCCAGGGAAAGATCCCGGCCTTGAAGGTGGTGAGGGTGGCTTCGGAGCGGGGCTGCGGATCCACCGTGATCTCCACCGAATCGGTGCGCCAGTGGGCCTTGATGTCGTCCGGCGCGATGTTGGAGACGACCGTCTCGTCCTTCACCCGCACCCCTACGTAGAAGAACCGGTCGTCGTAGGCCAGCCGGGCCGACGCGCTCCCGTCGGAATTGCCCCCAAACTGGCCCTGAACGACGTTCGTGGAGGGGATTCGGATCTCTGAATCCGCTTTCCAGTCGTCCAGATCCCCGTCGATCTTCGGGGCGGCGGCGATTCTGGAGACTTCCGTAGCGGGCGTCACCTGAGCCACGCCCTCCGCCGTGAGGAGGGGCTTCGATTCGGAATCGCTTACCACCGCCGTGAAGGGGACGTCTGCAACCTTGGCATCCACGGGAGGGGTGACTCGGAAACTCAGGACCGGCCTCCCCCCACCGGGTACGGCCACCGTACTGGAGGGAGGCTCGCTCTTCCATCCGTCGGGGAGGTCCAGGCGAACGCTCAAACGGCGTTCCTTCACCCCACGATTGGTGAGTTGAACCATCACGGTCCCCGGCTGCCCGGCGGCGAGGGGAACACATGAGGGCAACGCCCCGGCGAACCGCTCGATCCGCTGGTCTCGCGTCCACTCCCGGTACCGGACGATGGCGGGGAGCGGGATCACCTCCGCCTCGACGAGAGGAGATACCTTCACCGTCGTACGCGGCGCAATCTCCAGATTCCGGTTGAAATCTCCGGCCCGAATCCGGATCTCTATCGGGATTTCCGCTGGGCCGGGGGGGACGGATGCGGGCGCTTTCAGCCTCAGGGGGAGCACGCGCCGTTCGCCCGGCTGGAGGCCCAGGAGCGCCGGGAATCCGAATACTCCCCACCCATCCGGCAATTGGGGATGGAAGGAAAGAAAGTCGAGCGGCTTGTCTCCCGTATTCATCAGGACCAGACGCAGCGCGCCGATCCCGCCGGGAGGAACCCGATACGTCTCCGGCTCCAGCGTAGCGAGGAACCCGCCGGGGGCGTTCAGGCCGGCGAGCAGGTCGTCTTTGGAGAGGGTGTCCGGCGGAAGGGCGGACTTGGCGAGGGTGAAGGTGGACGGGCGCGGAGGTCCGCGAAACCCGCCGAACCCCCCGAACCCCTGGCTTTGGTGACGGCTCATCGCTTCGGAAGCGATCTCCGCGAAGGAGCGCCCGTCCACCGCCTTGCCGCTCACGTCGAGGGAGACATGCTCGACGCCGGGCCGTTCGCCGACGTAGAAGAGCCGCTTGACCTGCCAGGGTCGCAGCCCCTCGCGCTTCAGTTGGTCCGGGAAGGCGGCGGGGTCGGCGGCGGAATCGAACGCTTCCGTGGCGAGGATCCCCGCCGCCTGGTGATGCCCGTGCTGGCCTCCGGTCGGGGCGGGGAAGAAGGTGACCATCACTTCCGGCCTCAGGTTGCGGATCAGACGTACCAGGCGCCCCAGAGAATCGTCATGGCCCCATTTGTCGAGCGTGGCCTTCGCGCTTTCCGTGTAGGCCCAGTCGGTCTTGTCGAGGAAGTAGAGATGATGGACCCCCATGACTCGCAGGGCGGCGCGCAGCTCCGCCTCCCGAAGCTGGCCCAGCGCGGGCCCAAGCTGCGTGCCAACTTCGTTGCCCCCGCCCTCGCCACGGGTGGCATGGACCGTCGCGACTGTCTTCCCTTCGCCCAGAGCGTAACGGGCCATGGCCGCCGCCGCCATTCCCTCGTCATCCGGATGGGCGACAACGACCATGAGATCGGTCTTCAGGAGGTCCGGCGGGGATTCGGCAGATAGAGCCAGAGGGGCGAGACCAAGCAGAAGGGAGATACCCAGCAGAAGGGCGAATCCTGTCGTCAGTCGGTGCATAATGATGGATAATCGGGGAGAAAATATGATGGGACAGAGGTGAAGTCGTTGAACATCACTCGCGAAGGAGCGTTGAATCGCTGTGAAGTGGAGTTGCAGCTTATATCTTGATGTGATCCGATAACAAAACAGAACAGGGGATATCGCTGGCATATTCGACCTTTTTCTACTGATTCCTCTCTGTTCCATGGGTTGGAAGGACAGCGTCCTGATACGGTTTTAATGATGAAAAATAGGAAACTACTGAGGGAACTACTGAATGAAGTGTGGAGGATCGGCGGGGAGTGAAGCCGGCTCTTGCCGACTTCGTGCTTTTCCAGCCGCGATTTTAATCGCCAGGCCTACGCCAATGCGCAGACTTCAGACTTCTTGACAGTGAAAAAAACCTCCTGCGCTCAAGGAAGGTATCCCTTCACGCAGGAGGTTCGGTTTTCTCCGGATCAGACCTACTTCAACGAACCCGGAATGGAGTGAGCCTTACGGCAGCACCAGGTCCAGTCTCGCGATGAACTTCAGGAGCTTGATCGCATCCTTGATGTCGATCGTGCCGTCGCCGAAATCACCGCCGGGTTTGGCCGGAGCCACATCCATACGGGCTTTCTTCAGCGCATCCACCGTCAGGTCTTCGAGGCCCAGCGCCGCGCGGAGGGCTGCAATGGCGTCGATGACGGTGACCCGGTCATCCTCATCCACGTCGCCGACCTTTTCGTCGCCGCCTTTGTGGGTCTCTTCCGCCGACTTGCGGGCCACCAGGGTGATGTCCACGTTCACCGGATCGGCATTCTCGACCGACACCTTCTTATGGGTGTGGCGGGAATTCTTCGCCCACACCTGGACGTTGTAGTTCCCGAACGGAAGCTGCGTGAACTCGAAGCGGCCCGTGCCGTCGGTCACTTTGCGAACGCCCCGGAGCATCACCACCGCACCCTCTACGGGATTCCCGGCTTCGTCCTGCACGGTGCCGGTGATCGTCCCCTGCCCGACGCGCGGCTCCCTCTCCTCTTTATCCTTCCGCTCTTTCGCGAAGAGGACTACATTGAGAAGGGTAACATCGTCGGGTTTGATCTCCACGGTCCGCTCGGCGCTCTGGAAGCCGGACTTGTGAATCTCCACTTTCAGTGTGCCGACCGGGAGACCACTGAGGTTGTAGCTGCCGGACTCATCGGTCGTGACTTTCCAATTCCCGAACTTGACCACCGCCCCGATGACGGGTTCGGTGCAAAGCTCCGGATTGGGCGTGCCATCCTCGCCGAACGCCGTCTCCGGGCAGGAGGTCACTTTGCCGCTCAGGGTGCCGATCTGAATCGGCGCGGGAGTCTCCGTCTCCGACTCCAACTCGACCGACACGTTCGTGGTCTGGCCGGGGTGGACTTTTAGTTTGACGGTCTCCTCTTCAAAGCCTTCGGCGGTGACCTGAATCGCCGTCTGACCGGGGCGAACGTCGGTGAAGGAGAATTCACCCGTAGCGTCGGTCTTCACCGGCTCGCGGTCGCCCAGCCGAACGGTCGCGTTCGGGACCGGAGTGCCTTCCTCATCCGTAACGATGATTCCCTGGATATTCCCGGTCGCCGGGCGGGGCTGGGGCCGCTTCGCCAGAGTGAAGTCGGCGGTCGCCGTCGCGTCTTTCGTGACGGTGAGGCGCTGCACCGCGGGAAGGTAGCCGTTCGCTTTAACGATCACCTCCACCTCGCCCACCTGAACGCCCTGGAAACTGAACTCTCCGTTCGGGCCGGTGTTCTGGACAATGGAGCCGATCCGGACGAACGCGCCGGGGAGAGGAGCGTTCGTGAGGCTGTCCTTGACCGTGCCGCTGACGGTGCCGGTCTCGATGACAGGCGGGGGAGACGTTTCGCCCGTCTTCTGCAGCTCAACCCGGACCTTCAGCTCCTGATCTTCCGCCAGGGTCAGGCTCTGCTCGAAGGGCTGGTAGCCTTCCGCCGTCACCCGCAGGGTGAGCGCCCCCGCGGCGAGGTCCTCGAATTCGGCCTCGCCGTCCCGGTCGGTGTTCTGTTCGAGATCGCCCAGCTTGACGACGGCGCCGGAGACGGATCTGCCGGTGGACTTGTCCACCACCTTCACTTCAACCTCGGCATCGTTCTCATCTTCGTCGTCGTTCGGATCCTCCACTTTGGGCTGGAGGCGGAACGTCAGGCTTTTGGGATCGGTAAAGGAAAGGACGACCGTTTCGACCCGCTGGCGGAATCCCTCGGCGCTGACCCGGACCGCAACGGGACCCGACCGGGAAAGCCGGAAGGTGAACTTGCCGTCGGCGCCCGCCGTCTCCGACTGGTCTCGGATCTGAACGCGGGCATTCGGAATCGGTGCGTCGTCCACGGACGACAGGACGGTCCCGTTCAGCACGGCGACCTTATCGGACGTGGCCGGAGGAGCGTCCTGGGCCATCGCCGGTCGAATTCCCAGGCCGATGCCGGAAACGGCGATCATCAGCCCGAAAATAGTACTCAATCTTGAGCGTTTCATACCTCAATCCCCTTTCGCGATATGGATCGTGGCAGTGGCGCTGCTGAGGAAGTTCGTATCACTGCCCGTCAATATTTCGTGGGATAATTCTCCTGGGGCTCCGCAGCAGGCAAATCTCTTCTCTTCCGTTTTACCATTTCTGAAGGGGAATAAGGGGCTTTTTAGATGAATCGCACGCGTGAGGGGATGAATGGACACTGTGCGGGGATGGGCGGTTCCGTTATAGACCACTGTCGGGAGGTAGGCCGGTAGATATTAAAAGAGGTAAACGCCTTCGCCGGGAAAGCCGAGACCGGCGTCCTCCACCAGACGGCTCCGGAGCACCTCCGGAAAAAATCGCTGACGGGAGAGCGCTTCCGGGGGGATCCACACCAGCTCGTTACGAAATCCCCCCGCCGACTCCAGCAGCTCCGCGCCCGGTTGCATTTCGCCCGATTCGATGGAGCAGAGGAAGTAGAGAGTCAGCTGCCGCTCTCCCCGGTATGCCTGGTCATGCACGTAGGCGAGCCGGTCGACTCGAACGTTCAGGCCAGTCTCTTCCCATATCTCCCGGCAAGCTCCCTCCGCCGGGGATTCGTCCGGCTCCAGGCCCCCGCCGGGAAGCACCCAGTACTCTTTCTGTGGGTCCTCGTGAGCATGGCGGACGGCCAGAACCCGCCCCTCGCGATAGAGGAGGACTCCCACTCGCACCGCCCGTACGCAGGCGCGGCGTTCCCGGCTCGGTTCGATCCCATGCGGCATAGGCGGTTGCCTCAGGCTTCCCCCTGAAGATGGAGACTCATCGAGCCGATAATAAGAATTTGTTCCAATATCGTCATCGAAACCTCTGGAAATGTGGAATATCGAGTTAAGACGCCGGTACTGAACGCGACACCGGCAGATCCGACTTCGATCCCGGAGGATCGCACAGGAGCCGAAGAGATGGCGACCGATACACTCCCCGGAAGAGCGCAAGGCCTGGAGTTGCTGGAACGAGAGGTCGAACCTGAGCCCCTCGATCCCGTCCTCCATGCACGGGAGACCGCTCGTGTCCCCGAGACGATCGTGGCATCCCTGAACCGGACTCTCAGCGGGTGGGAAATCCTGTTCCACACCTTTATCGTGCTGCTGGGCACGGCCCTCCTCATCGATCTTTGGCTTATCTTACGCCCCGGCAGCTAAAAACCGGTTCAGCCTCGATAGGGCCCATGACGAGCGTTTACGAGGGATCCCCGCCAACTCTGATCGTTGGTGATGCCCCTCCGATAAAGTTTTACTTGGAGACGTTGAAGCGGATGTTGAGAATATCGCCATCCTGCACGATGTAATCCTTTCCCTCCAGTCTCCAGTGCCCCTTCTCTTTCGCGGCGGCCAGGCTTCCGTCTTCGGTCAGATGATCGTAGGAAACGACTTCGGCGCGAATGAAGCCCCGCGCGATGTCCGTGTGAATCCGCCCGGCCGCTTCCACCGCCGTTTGCCCCCGCCGGATCGTCCAGGCTTTCACCTCATCCTCCCCCACAGTGAAGAAGGAGATGAGCCCCAATTGCTCGTAAGCGAGGCGGATGAGTCGGTCCCGTCCCGACTCCTCGATCCCGTAAGCCGCCAGGAATTCGGCTTCTTCCTCCGGCCCCAGTTGGGTGACCTGCATCTCGGCTTCGGCGCACAGGTCGATCACCGGGAACTCGTTCTCCCGGCAATAGTCGTGCAGGGCGGACACCTGCTCGCCGGACTCGCCGCCAATCGATGCCTCGTCGATGTTGGCTACCATCAGGATCGGCTTGGCGGAGAGGAATTCCAGCTCCCGCAGCTTCAGCCACTCGTCCGGCTTCAACTCGGCCTTCCGCGCCGGAACCTCCGCTTCCAGGGTGTCGCGGAGCCGTTTCAGCAATTCGATTTGTGAGATCTGGTCGCCCGTCATTTTGGCGCGGTTCACCTGGAGCTGCTTTTCGAGTCGCTCCAGCCGACGCTCCACTAGGACCATATCCCCCAGAATCAGCTCCGACACGATGGCGCGGGCATCCCGGACGGGGTCCACGGAACCGGACGGGTGAGGGACCGCTTCGTTAGAGAAGCAGCGGACCACGTTCACCAGCGTCTCCGCGCTTCGGATGGCGGCGAAGAAATCCTGCCCCACGCCGGAGCGGGCCGAACCTGTCTCCAGCCCTCCCAGGGCATCCACGAACTCGATGAAGGCCGGGGCCTCTTTCTTCGGGCGGTACATCTCGATCAACCGGTGGAATCGGGGATCGGGGACGTTGATGACGCCCAGGTTCTCTTCGCGGGAGCGCGCGCCGAACGAACCCGTCTGGGCGGAGCTTCGGGTGAGGACGTTGAAGAGGGTCGTCTTTCCGGATGCGGGCAGGCCGATGATCCCGACTTTCAATGCTGGCTCCTTCAAAAATGTGAGTGGGGATTCCTCGGCAATGCCAATCCGAGCGTCATCCGGACTCTATCGGCAGGCAGACGAGCCGCCACCTATAACTGTGCCAGATTTTCCCTCGCATGCCAACCGAACTCTATAAACGATCATGTTCTTTTCATCCGGTACGTTCGGCGACAGTAAC
>JAHWJO010000195.1 GCA_019348365.1 Armatimonadota bacterium
GGGGAGGGAGATGCAAAGGAGGGCCAGGAGCAACCCTATCCAACCGAGAGCACGCAAAATGCAAACCGGGAAGGAGCTATCCTCCCGCCGGTAAACGCTCCTGCCCCGCTCGCCGAATTTCCATCGATCCATCGCTGTCATAACGCGGTCTCCTCTTCCAGCCAGAGGGGGCGCTGCGCCTGGAGGAACGCCGTCACGAACGGGTCGGCGGGGCGGTTCATCAGGTCCCGGATCGTGCCGCGCTGCACGATCTCGCCCTCCCGCATCAGGGCGATTTCGTCCCCCAGGTAAGCGGCTTCCCCCATGTCATGGGTGACGAGGAGGACCGTCCGCCGGAGTCGGCGGAAGATCGCTTTCAGGTCCTCCTGCAACTGGGAGCGGATCATCGGGTCGAGCGCGCCGAGGGGCTCGTCCATCAGCAGGACTTCCGGATCGAGCATGAGCGCCCGCATGAGGCCGACCCGCTGCCGCTGCCCGCCGCTGAGCTGCGCCGGGTAGCGGTCGAGGAGTTCAAGCGGAAGCTGCGTCAGTTCGGACAATTCCGCGAGACGGCTTTGAATCGTCTCCTTCGCCCAACCGAGCTGCCGCGCCATGATCGTGACGTTCTGAGTGGCGGTGAGATGGGGGAACAGCCCGCCTTCCTGGATGACGTACCCGATCTTATGGCGCAGCGTCCGGGCGTTTTCAAGAGTCAGGGCATCCCCGCCGATGGAGATCTGGCCGGTGTCCGGGGGGATGAGACCGATCACCAGGCGCAGCAGGGTGGATTTCCCGCAGCCGCTCGGCCCGATAAGGGCGAGGGTGGAGGAGGCGGGGACGCTCAGGGTGGTGGGGGCCAGCGCGAGCTGTCCGCCGTACCGCTTGCTGACGTTCCGAAGCTCGATCATCGATTTGCTCGTGTTCTTCAACTGGATCATACCGCCCGGTTCGCCGAGATCGTTCGTTCTCCCTTCTCCCTCCCTACGGAGCGAGGTTCATGGGATCAGCACGATGTTTCCGTAAGCGCCGGGTTCCATCACATCCCGGTGCGCGCGGGGCGCATCTTTAAGCGGGATCGACTGCCCGACGACGGGTTGGAGCGTGCCGTTCGAGAGCCCGGCGACGAGCGCGGCGTGGATGCTCTCCTGCTCCTTCTCGGAGGCGTTGAACAGGAGGAGGCCCAGGACCGCCGCATCGGAGCGCATGGCGAGGCGGGGGTCGATCTCGATGCGCCCCCGGCTGCCGATCACCACGATCCGGCCCTTCTTCGCCACCACCGACAGGTCTTTATCAAGGTTAAGATGGGCCGCCATCTCCAGCACCACGTCCACGCCCTTCCCGCCGGTGATCTCCGGGATGCGGTCCAGATAGCCTTCAGAGTGGTGGTCCAGGACGTGATCCGCGCCCTGCTCCCGCACCATCACCCGGCCTTTATCCGTGCCGCCCGTCCCGATCACCCTCATCCCGGCCGCATGGGCGATCTGCACCGCCGCCGTCCCGACCCCGCCCGTCGCGCCGTGGACCAGCACCGTCTCGCCGGGGAGGGCATGGGCGCGATGGTACAGGCCGTAGTAAGCCGTGGCGTAGGGGACATGGACCCCTGCCCCCTGCTCGAACGAGACCCGCTCCGGCAGGGGGTGGACCTGCGACTCTCGGCACAGGGCGAACTCGGCGTACGACCCGCTCAACGTACCGGCGAGGTAGACCCGATCCCCGGCGGCGACTCTCCGTACCTCTTCCCCCACGGCTTCGACGGTCCCCGCCCCGTCCGAGCCGGGTGTGTAGGGCAATTCCGGCTTGTTCGCATAGGACCCGAACCGGATGTAGGTGTCCACCGGGTTCACCCCGGCGGCGCGCACGCGCACCACCACCTGACCGGGGCCGGGCTGGGGGTCGGGAACCTCTTCGATCCGCAGGACTTCCGGCTCGCCGAATTCATGGACTCGTATCGCGCGCATGGCACTCTCCTCTCCCCCTCATCCCCCCTATGGTCGGTGAACGGTGGCCGGTGGTCGGTGGCCCGTAGGATGTCGCCCACAACCCGTCGGCTCACCCCGCCCTCACCCCCGCGCTTCGCGCTGGCCCTCTCCCAATTCTTGGAGAGGGGATCTGTCGAGTTCACGTTCTCTTCGGAAGCAGAGCGGTCCTAAATTCTATAAGGGATGAATAGACCCGCCTTTTTTAGTCCGGGCGAAGTAGAGAGGCGAAGTAGAGAACTGAACAAGGCAGACCCGAACGACTTTACTCCAAAGCGGAAAAGTCATGCATCCCGATCCCCTCTCCCAATTCTGGGAGAGGGGCCGTCGCGAACGGAGGTGAGCGACGGGGTGAGGGCGCTACTGCCTACTGCCTGTTTCTCTGCCCCGTCGCCGAGAGCAGCTCTTCCCGGTCCCAAGTGCTCACGCACGAGGGGTTTTCGGGGTCCGGCTCGCACAGGTAGATCTCCTGGCCGGGCGTGTGGGTGACGCGTATGCCGCAGGAGCGCATCATCGCCAGGACGGCGGCGTGATTGGGCGCCCACCAGTTCGTCGGGTCCCCCGCGAGGCGGTTTTCGATGAACGCCAGATGGGGCCATCCCGGCTCGCGCATCGCGTCCCGCTCGTAGATCCCTATGTCGGACGGGGCGGGGTAGACCTCTTCCCCTGGCATGGTGAGCGTCTGGAACACCATCATCCGCTTCACCTTTTGGGAGACGATATCCAGGGCGAGGAGCGGATACCGGAGGTGATAGAAGACCCCCATGAACAGCACGAGATCGAAGGATTCGTTACACTGGGCGAGGTCGTACACCTGCATCCGGCGGAACTCGACGCTCCCGTTCACGCCGAACTGCCCCGCCGCCCATCGCGCCTGCGTGAGATAATGCTCGTCCACGTCCATCCCCACGACCGTCGCGCCGCGCCGGGCGAGTTGGAAGCAGTAGAACCCGGCGTTGCACCCGATGTCCAGCACCCGCCACCCGGAAAGGTCCTCCGGCAGGTGCGGGGCCAGCGTGTCCCACTTGAACGAAGGGAAATCGCCCAGGAAATGGTCCGGCGCGGTCTGGGTGCCGTCGGGGAGGTGGAGGTTGTGGAACCAGGGGCCAAGCTCGTGGATGGTCTGCTGGAGGTCAGTGTTCAAGCGGCGCTCTCCGGGTGCTCAAGGGGATGTGAAGGCAATGTGAGCACGTCTTAACATTTTACCCTTCCGGCTCTTTCCCTTGCCAATTGGAATTGAGGCATTCATACATTTCGGTGGGGGGAGTGGGGGTTTCAAGCCGGTGGCGTAAAGGAACAATTGGGGGTAGAAGAACCTTCTGGATCGGTCGGAATCCTCTCCGGTTCCTATCGGATGATGACGCAAATCCTACCGAATCACACGAAACAGGAACGCTTCTCATCAGAATTGAGAGGTCGTTACCGTTCCCCTCCGAAACGGATGCCCACGATGAAATCCCCTGCTACTTCCTCGTTCAGCTCGTCCGCAAACGCTGCTTCCTCCCTCAATTACATCGTGGAGCGCAACATTCGCACCCTGATCGAAGAGCGGGAGAAGACCCAGGCGAAGGCCGGCTTCTCCGATCTGATCGCGGCGGCGGCGGGGAAGTTCGCGGGGAGCATGGCGTTCATCTACCTCCATCTCCTCTGGTTCGGATCGTGGATGGCGTTCAACTCCCTCGCTCCTCGCCTGGGGATGACGGCGTTCGACCCGTTTCCGTTCGGCCTCCTCACCATGATCGGCTCTCTGGAGGCGATTTTCATCTCCACATTCGTCCTCATCACTCAGAATCGCATGAGCGCGCAGGCCGAGAAGCGCGCGGACCTCGACGTGCAGATCAGCCTCCTCGCCGAGCACGAGATCACCGCCGTGTTGAGGATGCTGGAGCAGATTCACCGGCGGCTGGGCATCACCCCCGAAGTGGAAGACCTGCCGGAGCTGGAAGCCGACGTGAAGCCGGAGATGGTGCTGGAAGAGATCGAAAAGACCGAAGAAGCGTACAGCGGTCAGGCTCTCGAAGCCCGGAAGTGACGTCCCTGGAGCCGCATTTTGGCTGTCGAAACCCCCCATTTGGAAAACGAGCGACAAAGTAAGTAGAACAAGAAGGAAAACGTATGTAGAACAAGAAGAAGATTTTGAGGCAATTCTAACAGTTTCAGGGCTTACGCGCGATCTACCGCCACATGTCATCCCGAGCGTACGCGAGGGATCTGACGGTACGAATGAGAGTCTATCGTCCTCGAGGTCAGATTTCTCGCTGCGCTCGGAATGACATGGAAGGGAGTCCCTCCGTTACGAAGGGCTGTGGCGAGAGAGTACCTGCGTAAGTCCTAAGATTGTAAGATCATGACGACATTATATACGTGGGAATTGTACTCCCTCCGGTAAAGTTTTTCCAATGGGATGCCAATCAGGTGTAGAAGAAGAACCTTCGGGGTAAATAGGTCTCAGAAGCAGGTAAGCTGCTTGACTGCGGAAAAGCAAAAATGACTCCTCTCTTTCACAGCCGGTTCGTTGCGAATGCTGGAACAGAGGAGGCATCTGCCCTTGATCTCCCTGTTGTTCATTTCGCGGTCCTATGGGCCGCTCTTTTTTGACCGGAGGTTGCCTGCTCCACCCCAGAACCGAAAGCCGGCTTTCATGGCAGTATCGCTTCTATGAGCAAAGGAGAAACCGCTTGAGGAAACGGATCCTGATCACCGGAGGCGCCGGGTTCATCGGCTCACATCTGGCCGATGAGCTGCTCCGTCATGGCTATCGCGTGCGAGTCCTCGATTCGCTCTCGCCGCAGGTGCATGGGCCGGACGCCCAGCGCCCGTCCTACCTTCACCCGGAGGTGGAGCTGAAGGTCGGGGACGTGCGGAACCCCGAAGCCGTCCGGGCCGCCCTCCGGGGTGTGGATGCCGTCTATCACCTCGCGGCGGCGGTCGGCGTCGGGCAGAGCATGTACCAGATCGAGCAGTACACGAGCGTGAACAACCTCGGCGCCGCCGTCCTGCTCGAAGCGCTGATCGAGCGGCCCGTGGAGCATCTGGTGGTGGCCTCCAGCATGAGTATCTACGGCGAAGGGCTCTACCGCGCGCCGGACGGCTCCGTCAGTGAAGGTCAGGAACGCCCCCTGGAGCAGTTGAAAGCCGGCGATTGGGAGGTGCGGAACGCCGAAGGCGAATCCCTCACCCCGATCCCCACCCCGGAAACGAAGACCCCCACCCTCGCTTCCGTGTACGCCCTCTCCAAGTACGACCAGGAGCGGCTCTGCCTCATGACGGGCCGCGCCTACGGCATCCCCACGGTGGCGCTGCGCTTCTTCAACGTGTTCGGCACGCGGCAGGCCCTCTCCAACCCCTACACCGGCGTCCTCGCGATCTTCGCGTCCCGGTATCTGAACGGCAACCCCCCTATGATCTACGAGGACGGCCTCCAGATGCGGGACTTCGTGAGCGTCTACGACATAGCCCAGGCGTGCCGCCTCGCGCTGGAGGTGAAGGAAGCGGCGGGACAGGTCTTCAACGTCGGGAGCGGCCATCCCCGCACGGTCCTTGAAGTTGCCGACCTCATGGCGAAGGCGCTGGGAAAAGACTCGATCCGGCCTGAAGTGACCGGCCAGTACCGGGTGGGCGACATCCGGCACTGCTTCGCCGACATCACCCGCGCCCGCGACGTGCTCGGATACGCGCCGCAGGTGAGCCTGGAGGACGGCCTCGGCGAGATGACCGAATGGCTGGAAGGGCAGGTCGCGCAGGATCACGTCGAGAAGGCCCGCGAGGAGCTGGCGGCACGGGGGTTGACCGTATGAAGGAGCGATCCAACGGGAAAGGGAACGGCGCGGCGAAACCCGGCGCGAACGGGCATGAGGTCTCCTCTCGGGAGCATCCGTCCGGCGGGCCGGCGCTGATCGTCGGGGGCGCGGGGTTCATCGGCACCAATCTCGCCGACCGGCTCCTCCGCGACGGTTGGACCGTCCGCCTCTTCGACAACCTCTCCCGGCCCGGCGTGGAGCAGAACGCCCGGTGGCTGAAGGAGACCCACGGGGATCGTTTTGATGTGCGGGTGGCGGATGTGCGGGATGCCGCCGCCCTTCGGGAGGCCGTTCGGGGCGTGGATCAGGTCTTTCACTTCGCCGCGCAGGTCGCCGTGACGACGAGCCTCGCCGATCCCCTCCATGACTTCGACGTGAACGCGCGCGGGACGGTCCACCTCCTCGAAGCGCTCCGGGCCGTGGACCGCCCGCCGTCCCTCGTCTTCACTTCCACCAACAAGGTGTACGGCGGCCTCGAGGACGTGCCGGTGACTCAACAGTGCCGCCGCTACGAGCCGTACGATCTCCTGACCCGGACCTACGGGATCGGGGAGGACCGCCCCCTCGATTTCCACAGCCCCTACGGCTGTTCAAAAGGCGCGGCGGACCAGTACGTCCTCGATTACGCCCGCAGCTTCGGCATCCCGGCGGTCGTCTTCCGGATGAGCTGCATCTACGGCCCGCACCAGTTCGGCACCGAGGACCAGGGCTGGGTGGCGCACTTCCTCATCCGCGCCCTCGAAGGCCGGCCCATCACCCTCTACGGCGATGGGATGCAGGTGCGGGACGTGCTGTTCGCGGAGGATCTGGTGGAGGCGTTCCTTCTTGCTCAGGCGAACGTGCATGACCTGTCGGGGCAGGCGTTCAACATCGGCGGCGGGCCGGAGAACACGACGAGCCTGTTGGAGCTGATCGACCTGATCGAGGAGCTGAACGGCGAGAAACCGGTCGTACGTCACGACGACTGGCGGATCGGGGACCAGCGCTACTACGTCTCCGACACGCGGAAGTTCCGCGTGGCGACGGGATGGCGTCCCCGCGTCGGGGTGCAGGCGGGGGTGCAGCGGCTCCACCGCTGGCTCCGGGAGACTCGCGGGATCTCAGGCAGGGATCCCAGGCGGTCCCCGGCATCGATCTCCGTCCCTGTTGCGGGCGTAAAGGCGGGCCGATGAGCGATACGAGCACGAAAGGCAACGCCGTAAACGGTTCCACCATGAAGGCGGCGGTCGTGGCGGAGCCGCAGACGCTCCGGGTGGAGGCGGTCCCCCTCCCCAAGCCCGGTCCGGGACAGATTCGGATCCAGCTGGAAGGCTGCGGCGTATGCGCCTCCAATATCCCACCGTGGGAGGGCCGGGATTGGTACGAGTACCCCTTCCCGCCCGGCCAGATGGGCCATGAGGGATGGGGGACCGTGGATACTGTCGGGCCGGAGGTACAGGGCTTCACCGAAGGGGATCGCGTGGCTTTCCTCTCCAACCGGTCCTACGCCGAATACGATCTCTGCGAGGCGGGCAAGGCGGTGAAGATCCCACAGTCTCTTTCAGGCCGCCCCTTCCCCGGCGAGCCGCTCGGCTGTGCGATGAACATCTTCAAGCGCAGCGAGATCGCATCCGGCCAGACCGTCGTCATCCTCGGGATCGGGTTCCTGGGCGCGCTGCTCACGCAGTTGTGCAAGAGCGCCGGGGCGCGGGTCATTGCCATCTCCCGCCGCCCTTTCTCCCTCGACATCGCCCGCCGGATGGGAGCCGACGAGACGGTGGAGATGGGCGAGCGGTGGGACGTGATCAATCGCGTTGCCGAGCTGACCGGCGGGGTCGGCGGCTACGGGGAGATCCAGGGGTGGCCGGAGCGCGTCATCGAATGTACCGGCAAGCAGGAGGGCCTCGATCTCGTTGGGGAGATCACCGCCGTCCGGGGCCGGGCGGTCATCGCCGGATTCCACCAGGACGGTCACCGCACCGTGGACATGCAGTACTGGAACTGGCGCGGCATCGACGTGATCAATGCCCACGAGCGGGACCCGCAGGTGAACATCGACGGGATCCGCGCCGCCGTGAAGGCGGTGGAGCATGGCCAACTCGACCCGTTCCCGCTCTACACGCACACCCTCCCGCTGGAACGCCTCGACGAAGCCCTCAACATGACCCGCGAACGTCCCGACGGCTTCATGAAGGCGCTCATCTCTTTGGAGTAATCGGTGATTGGTGATCGGTGGTCGGTGGTCGGTCGCCCTCACCCCCGCGCTACGCGCTGGCCCTCTCCCAAT
>JAHWJO010000008.1 GCA_019348365.1 Armatimonadota bacterium
ATGGGATTCGCGGGCGTGGGGCCGATAAGCGTGGCGTTCCAGGTTCCGTCGGCGAAGAGAAGGGGCATGGGAGTGGAGACCTCTGCAAGCAGTGTAACCCATCGGAGGCATTCGCCTCAACCTTGGATTCCCCTTACTGCCTCATGGCTCTTCCGGAGGGCGTCCCTCCCTGTCTGACTATCTCCGGCAGCGATCCAGTATGGACGATTTGTTCCGCTTGGCGCAGAACGAGATTGCCTTGGCTATCCGCTGCCAGGCCGGCGAAATAAACGATATGTATCAACGTCACCCGGGCCGATCCGCCATCCATGAATCTCCTTTTATTTGCTCCTTCTGTTCTTTTATCCTTTTTCCAGTACATGCCTCGGGCGCGTTGACACATGGATTGGATGGATTCGGCACGGATTCGGGTGAAATGGGGGGATCGTAAGATGGGGTTCGGATGTCCTGAAGAATGTCACTCACCGTGTCGCGGGATGGATCGTAATCAGGAGAAATGCTCATGCGTCGGACTCACAAAACTTTGCTCCCCCTGCTGTTCTTCGCCGGTTGGGCCATGCTCTCCCCTGGCTCGTCTTCGGCTGCAGCCGCCGACCACAACGATAACGGGCAGATCTCCGCCGGTTTGAGGGAGGCCCTCTTCGTCAGCTCCGATGCCGCGATCTCCCTCACCGGCACCACCGACGGCTTCTTCCGGAACCCGGAGATCAAGATTCCGCTGCCCCGGCAATTGAAGCCGTTGAACAACGGCCTCCGGGCGGTCGGGCAGGGCCGTTCGGTGGACGAGTTCGTCCTGAGCATGAACCGCGCCGCGGAGCGAGCCGTTCCGGTCACCCGATCAATCTTTACCGATGCCATCCGAAGGGTGACGTTCAACGATGCCCGGAAGATCCTCCAGGGCGGGGACACGGCGGTGACGGACTTCTTCAGGGAGAAGACCTCGGATCAACTCGCGACGGCGTTTCTCCCGATCGTCGAGCGGTCGATGGGCGATGTCGGCGCGACCCGTAAATACAAGGAGTTGACCCGGCCCCTGCATCAATTGCCGTTTGGCCGGAGCGCCTCGATGGATCTTGACGGTTACGTCGTCGACAAGGCGCTGGACGGGTTATTCCACGTCATGGGCGAGGAGGAGAGGCGGATCCGGAGAAATCCGGCGAAGCACCTCAGCCGAATCATCCGGGTGGTGTTCGGCCAACTCAATCTGCGACGGTAATACCGAATCGGCTTCCATCAATAGCACAGTCCGGGGGTGACGTGGTCGAGGTATGACACGCCACCCCTTCTTGTTGCCAGGGCTTTCATTTAATCTTCTAATCCTTATCCCCGGCATCTCCTGCAGATCCCCTGTCCCCGTTTCGGATCAGGTGAGAGGTGTATCCTCTCTCCACCAGCTTCTCGTAGGCTTCCCAGACCGGCGGCGGGACCTCCTGCGGGATCTGAAATCCCCGCTCGGCGTAGATCGGAATCCGCTGAAGGTCGCCCAGCATGATGGAGATGATCTCCTCTATCGGGATCTCGTCCGTGGGGTACGCGTCGAACGGGATTTGCGGCGACGTGACGATCACCTCCACCTCCTGCCACTGTTGCTTCACGGTCGCGTACGCCCTCCGCTCCATGTACGGCTTCTGAACGACGAGGACTCTTTGGGGGTCCAGATCATGCCGCCGTAGCAACGCGCGCGCGTGGAGGACGTTCTCGCCGGTGTTGGTGGAGCGGTCTTCGATCAGGATTTTCTCTTCCGGCACGCCCCTAGACTGCGCGATCCGAGCGAAGACGCGCGCTTCCGTCTCCTCCCAGTCTTCGGTCAGCCGCCCGCGCCCGCCGGAGAACAGAATCCACGGCGCCCAGCCCTGAAGGAACAGCTCCGCGCCCCGCTCCGCGACGCGGGTGTCGTGGCTGCCGAGCACCAGGATCAGGTCGCTTTGCTCCAGCGCGTGGTTCAGGTGATGGTAGTCCCAGATCATCCGGGCGAGCCTGTCGGTGTCGGATGTCACAGCGGCCACCCTTTCCATGCAGATTCATGGCGCGAGCATTGTCCGCTTTCCCGGCGAATGAATCGCGGCAACAACGGCACGAAGTCGCCCTCCGGCGACTTAACCCCAGCCCGACCGCCTCTGTTGAACATAACAAGGCTTACGCAGAAGGTCGGCCATTTGTCATTCCGAGTGGTACCTTCATGTCATCCCGAGCGAAGTCGAGGGATCTGACCGTACAGGAGAGAGGCATCCGATCTATGAGAGAGTCTCCCGTACAGGAGAAAGTCTTTCGTTCTTGGGATCAGATTCCTCACTCCGTTCGGAAGGACATGGAAGGGAATCTCTCCGATCGGAAGGGCATGGAAGGGAGTTTCTGTGTAAGTCCAGCCTCACTTGAATCTTCAGAAATTCCGGCTTTTTAGAAGAGACCCGATTGGGGGTTAAGTCGCCGGAGGGCGACTTCGTGCTTTTGTTGCCGCGAATTCATTCGCCCGGCATTCCCACAGTACACCCCCACGTATTGCTGCCGTCGTCTTCTCGTCAGAACGCCAGGTCCTTCTCCAGCGGGCGCTGCCACCGACCGGATACGGCGTAGTTCTTGAAGAGGTACTCCTTCTCCGGCCACTCCGTGCCTTGCAGCCATTCCCGGACCCGCCGTAGGATCGGCTCGTTGGCGTGGAGCCGCATGGGTTCCAGAAGGGGGCTGCTCGCCCACGCTTCCAGGTCGCTCAGGAGCATCCGGGTCCCGTTATCGTGGACCTTCGGGCCGCTGGTGCGCTTGAAGATCGCGGCTACGCCCCCGACGCTCCGCATTTCGGTGAGGGCCTGTTCCCGCCACCGCGACCGGAGCATCGGGTCATCGGTCATCCGCATCTTCTGCGCGTACAGCAGAGCGGATCGCAGCGCCTTCTCCACCCCCACCATCGTGGAGCGGGCCATCCACCATGAGACCAGGTCTTCGCCGTCCACCCGCACGAGCCGGTTGAAGCCGCCAGAGGATGCATCTCGCCGCCGCACGCGCCAGACCGTGCCCGTTTCCGGCAGCGGGTTGAACCCCACCTGTCCCAGCGAAAGCCGGACCGTCATCACGCCGAAATCGAGGAGGTAAAGGTCCCCGTCGCGCGGATGGAAACGCACGTCGATGGGACGCATGGGGCCTTTCGTCGTCTCCATGCCGGGGTTCCGGACATCCAGAAACGACTCCCGCGTCCCCCGCTCCGGGTTCAGCCGGAGGACTCCGAACCCGACCTTGGGCTCGCTCCGGAGGGCGGTGGTGATCGGCTCGCCGGTGCCGAACTCGACCATGAACATCTCCCCGCGATGCCCGAATCGGTCGCTGTGGGACCAGTCGAAGCCCATGTCCGCCGCATGAGGGGTGAACCGCACGAGCGGCTGGGTGACAGGAGGGTGATTCTTCATCACGAATTCGGGGCGCTTGCCCAGCGGGAAATTCGGCTTGAACCGGGGATCGGTGATCGGGATTCCCGCGATGTAATCCGGCCAGCCGTACCAGGCGTTCTCCTCCACGACGATCAGCGAGTCGGGCGCGTTGGCGGCGGGCCGCCCCCCCCGGTCGTCCATTTCGTGGTTCGTCATGTAGATCCGGCCGTCCGGCCCTTTAGCGAACCCGAACGGGCTCCGGATCCCCCATGCGATGACCTCTAGCCCCGTGCCGTCGGGGTTGGCGCGGTAGATCGCGCCGGTGGGCCGGGAGTGGGCGGGGATCGTCTGACCCTCTTTGCTGGGGGTCCCGAAGGGGAGATACGCGCCCCCCGTCAACGGCTTGGAAGTGCCGGGTCCCAGCACGTCCACGGTGGGATAGTTGGAGCCGGTGAGGGTCACGTCTTTGGCCGGGGCATCATGCATCCAGGGGAAGTCCGGCAGCCACCCGAACAGCACCTCCTCAAAGGTCGGGACGCCGCTGTTGGTGATGACCCCCACGGCGAAGTACATCTTCCCGTTGTCATCGAAGGCGACCCGGCTATTGAAATGTCCGCTGTTCGGGAGGGCGGGGAGCCCCGTCACGATGTCCCGCACGCGCGGCCTGCCCCCGCTCGCGGCAAGGTCCACCACCGAGATTGTGCCCCGGTGGGAGACGTAAAGCTGGTCCCCCCGGAGGGTGATGCCCATGATCGGCCCCTTGAACCCGTGCGCGAGGGGCAGGACCGTCCCGTCGGGCCGGATCCTGAGGACGCGGGAGTGGGTCCAGTGCTGGCCGTAGGAGTATCCCGCTTCGGCGAGGTAGAGCGAGCCGTCCGGCCCGAACTCGATGCCGGTCGGGTAGGTGAGGCCCGTCACCACCGGCTCGATGACGTACCCCTCGGGCAGGACCACGTCTTCCGTCGCCGTGTTTTCAACGGTATGTGCATCCGGCAGCGCGGCGGAAACCGCCGGTCCCCCGATCCCAAGCGCGAGGAGCAGGGCGGCTCCTCTGATCCATGCGTTCATGTTCCTCTCTTCCTCTCAAAAAGATAGAAACATCGACTGTTAACTGTACCTACTCCAGATCGAAGTAGAGATCCTCCGGTTTCTGGCCCTGGTAAAACTGTCCCGCCTTCTTCCACTTCACATGCCCGTCCACCCAGAAAAGGTTGGCCCCCTCCGTATGAAGATAATGAGGACGGCCCCAGCAGTGCGCGCTCTTGCCGGAAGGCGGAAGCAGGAATTTCCCGTCGTCCCCGCACCAGCTCTCCGTCATGCTCGATTTCGCATCCGCCAGCATGACCGTCTCGGACGGCTGCTTCACGTCGGCCAGGGAAAGCGCTTCGTGATCCTGGGTGTTGCTGAAATCGGGTGCGAGGGTGGTGAGATAGCGGACGTTGTACCCGTAGTGGGTCGAGACTTTGCCGCTCTGGTCCTGCCGCTCAACGTCGCTGCTGGGGCAGTGCCAGATTTGCGTGCTCCGGGCGTACGGGTCGGTCAGGTCATGCCAGGTCTGAAAGTCCATTTGGGACCGGGCGTACGCCCCCAGCGGGAACTGCTCGTCGTGGTCCTGGGTGTAAGCGAACATCGCCAGGCCCAGTTGCCGCAGGTTGCTGCCGCAGGAGGTCTGGCGTCCCTTCTCCCGCGCCTTCGCGAAGACCGGGAAGAGGATCGCGGCGAGAATGGCGATGATCGCGATGACGACGAGCAGCTCGATCAGGGTGAAGCCCCGGCTAACAAGGCGCCGGGGAAGGGGAGCAGGGAATGATGGGTACATATCCAGCCTCTATACGGTCATTAGCGCGTGGATGTCAGGCGGATCAAAGAAAGGTACTTCAATAAGGTGTTCAGGTCCATAGATCAATATTTGCTTCGGGATGATGCTTGCGCCCGGATGAAACGCCGCTCTTCAGGCGCTCTGCTTTATCCTCCCGCTCACGGGTTCCCTCATGCCTTTGCTTGTCCTTCATCTTAGCCATTCTATGGCGATATATTCAAACAGCAACATTTCTAATGTGACCGCCATTGTTGCTCGTAATGTACACAAAAACGCGGGATTCCGGCGCCGGAATCCCGCGATGTTATTCCACTCTGATTTTGCCTGAGAAGGGCTGAACGCCTGACGGTATTCAGTTATAATCTTCCCTCCCATCTCAACGACGGTCCGGAGTGATTTACAGGAAGGTCAAGCTTTGATCAGCGGCAAACGCTCTCCCGTGTATCCGGGGAAGAGCTGCCGGTCTTTCGCGATGCCCAGGTGTTTCCCCGCCACCTCCGAGAAGACCGCGCGGAAGTCGGTCGTCACCGGGAGGTCACGCCCGTCCTCCAGGGCTTCGGGGGCCAGCTCCGGCACCTTCCCGTGCATCTTCCCGCCGTCCACGTTGTTCCCCAGCACGAACAGGCAGGAGCCTCGCCCGTGGTCCGTGCCGGCGGACCCGTTCTCGCGGACCGTGCGCCCGAACTCGGTCATGGTCATCAGCGTCACCTCGTCCTGATAACTGCCGAGGTCGGTCCAGAAAGCGGTGATCGCCTGGGCGAGGTCGCGCGAGCGGTTGGCGAAGGAGCCGTTGTTCGTGCCCTGCTGGACGTGGGTGTCCCAGCCGCCCGTTTCGGCGAACGCCACTTCCAGCCCCACGCCGCTCTTGATCAGGAAGGCGATCTGGCGGAGGCTGTTGCCCAGAGGGGAGGTCGGGTAGGCTGCGCCGTTCTCCGGACGGTAGCTCCTTAACTCCTGCCGGTTGAGCATCTTGATCGCCTGGAAGCTCTCCTTGCCGGTCCCCCTTAGCAACTCCTGCGAGGTCTGCTCGTACAGCGCCTCGAAGCTCCGTCCGGGGTTCAGGGCCGCCGGAGCCATCTGCCGTCCGCCCGGCGATTGCACGCCGAAGTCTTCCAGCCGCGCTACGGCGAGGGCCGGGCGGTCGCCGTAAAGCGAGCGCGGCAGGGCGGAGGTCATCGAGACGGCCTGGAACGGCGTCCCTTCGTGGCCTTTCAGCCCGATGGCGCGGTTCAGCCACCCCGACGGCGTGCCTTTCCGGCCCGGCGTGCCCGTCTCCATGTAATCCTGCGCGTCGAAATGGGAGCGGGTGGGGTCCGGCGAGCCCACGCCATGCACGACGGCGAGGCGCTTCTCCTGGTAGAACGGGGCCAGCGGCGCAAACGCCGGGTGCAGGCCGAACCGCCCGTCCAGATCGAGGAGCGCGTTCCCCCCCTCGCCGCGTCCGGGCGCCATGAGCAGCCGGGGGCGATAGTTACGCAGGTTCGGGTCGTTGTAAGGGGTGACGGCCATCAGGCCGTCCATCGCGCCGCGCTGGAAGATCGTGACGAGGATCTTCGCGCGGCGGCCGTACTTCGACGGGGTGGCCGCGCTCGCCGCGCGGGCGAGGAACTGCGGGCTGCCCCCGATCCCCACCGTGAACAGCGCGAGGCCCCCGGTCTTCATGAATGCACGACGTGTAATCATTCCGATCTCCTGTACTGGTGCGAAACGCACGGATTCACCGCAGAGACGCAGAGGCGCAGAGAACCCCCTGAACCCCCTTTGAGCCACAAAGGACACGAAGAACACAAAGAAATACATGAAGCAACCGCAGATGAACGCAGATACACGTGGATGAACCCCCTCACCCGATCACCTCTTCACCTCTTCACCTTGTCATCGGGTCATCTTGTCAGGGGTTCAGGGGGTTCTCTGCGCCTCTGCGTCTCTGCGGTGAAGAAAACCTCAACGCCGCTGGAACTCCGGCGAGCCGAGCAGCACCCCCACGACGTGAGCGGTCATGGTCGGGGCGGGGGGCGGGCCGTTGTTCCCATTTCGCCGGCCCATGCCCCGGCGATTCATGCCGGGACGGCGCATCGGTCGCTCCTCCATCGCGGGGGAAGGCGATTCCGCCCGCTCCATCGCTGCCGGGGCGTCGGCTTCGGGTTGGGGAGCCGCCCGGTCCACCTTCTCCGCCAGTTCCGGGTCCCGAATCATGGGGGTGAGCTGCCGCAGGGTCTCCGCCAGGTCGCGCTCGGGCATGAGGAGCGCCGCGTAGGTCTTCAGGGCGGCCTCGGCGGATTCCGGCTCCCGGTTCCCGTTCAGCGCGGCGAGGTCGATCTTCACTCCCGGAATTCGCCCGCTCGCGACCTGGAGGCCGAAGTTCATCCGCGTGAGGAGCGATCCGGTGTTCACCCAGGCCGTCGCGCGGTCAGGGAAACCTGTCGGGGGCTGGTAGGCGTAGAGCGGCTGGGCCATCCGCGCCATGAACTGCATCAGCGGCGGGGTCGGGCGAACGTCGGCGTTCAACGCGCGCAGGGAGCTGGAGACCAGCTCGAACGGCGACTTGATCTTCGCGCGGCGAGCCTCCTGGCTCCAGAATTCCGGGGAAGCCGCCAGGGTGCGTACCATCGCTTTCACGTCCCCGTCGGAGTTCAGAAACGTCTTCGCGAGACGGTCCACCAGCGTCTTCGGGGGCGCGTCCGACACGAACCGCACGGCGAACTTCCGGGCGATGAACGCGGCGGTGGAAGGATGTCGGGCGAGCATGTCCAGCACCCGCTCCCCTTCCTCCATGCCGCTCCCCGCCGGGAACTTCGCCCCGAGGATCGTCTTCTCTCCGGCATCGTGCACGTCCGGGCGGAACAGGAAATCGCCCGCCTGGACGAAGCCGGACTCCTCCCCTTCGCGCTCCAGCCGGCGGCGAAGCGGCTCCGCCTGCGGCCCCTGCGGGTAGATCGTCCAGCCCGTCAGCGTCCGCGCCACCTCGATGATATCCTTCTGGGTGTAGCCGCCGTCCACCCCCAGTGTATGCAGCTCCATCAACTCGCGGGCGTAGTTTTCGTTGATGCCCCGGCGTCCGCGCTGGGCGGGCCGGGGGCGGGGAGGGCGTTGAGCGTTGGGCATCGGGGGTTGGACGTTAGGAGTCATCGCCGGGTTTGCGGCCTCCATGGCCTCCCCCGATTCCTTCATGGCTTCCATGGCTCCGCCGTCGGCTTGCATCGCTTCCCCGTCCGCTTGCATGGCCTCGCCGGACTCCTGAACGTTCGGGGTTCCGATCCGCATCGCGGCCCGCCGTTGCTGTCGCGCGGCCTGACGGGGGTTCCTGCGGGCATTCCCCGGCATCCGCCGGGCATTCCTCTGCATTCTCGCCTGCTGGATCAGGGTGGGAGAGCCTGCTGGGGCGTTCGACTGCGCGTTGTCCAGATAGTACAGCATCGCCGGGTGCTTCGCCGTCGCTCCGACCATGGCCCGGAAGCTTCCGAGGACATGCGGGCGGATGGCATCCCGCTCGTAGGAGGGGACCAGAGGGCAGGCCTGCCCGTCCGTCAGCGACACGTTGAAATGGTTGAACCAGAAATCGGTGAGGACTTCCTGAAGCTGGTTCTCGCTGTAGACCGCCCGGAGGAGCTTCTGCGCCGTCAGCTCCGTCACCATCTCCTGCGGGGGTCGGTATCCTTTCGCCAGCGCAAACTCGCGGAGCTTCCGCCGGACCTCCTGCGGGTTGTCCCGGTACTCGGCTTGCGTGATCACGCCCTCGCGGATCGCGGCGTTCCGGAGGACGTTCATCTGCGGGTAGACCTGTGCGATCTCCCGGCTCGTCATCGTGAGCGACTTCAGGGGCGCGAGCCGGTCCTGTAGCTCTGCATCGGGGAGTTGGGCCGAAAGCTGCCCTTCCAGCCAACGGTCCAGCCCCATCGCGACGACCCGGTCCACCTCGCCGGGGCGCGCCCCGTAAGCAAAGCGGTCCAGCAGGTGCGCCGCCGCCTGGCGGTCGGTCAGCCCCGCTGCCCGGTACGGCATGGCGGAGAGGGTAGCGACGGCGGAGGAGTTTTGCACGGCGGGTCGGGCGGGTGCATTTCGTGCACCCAACAGCGCGCTTCCCATGCCGAATAACGCAAGGAGAGACAGGGTTCGTTTCGCTCTCAGGCTCATGGCGCATACTCCGAATGATGGCAGGAGGGTGATGCAGACAGAATCCGATTCATCCACATTGAAGTCCGTGGATTTCCACTCTCAATTTCATGAATTCAGACGCATTCCCTGCAAACATGTTGCCGGTTGCAGGGCAGGAGGGACGAATTTCGTTTAATTCCTTTTATAGGTAGCGGGTCAGAGTGGGAGCATGTTTTCGGCGGGAGGGAGGGGGGACCTCTCCCCCAGCCCCTCCCCGACACGGGGAGGGGAGCCGAATCTGCTCATGGATCGATGGATTCCAAGTTGAACCGTCCTCCTAAACTGAACCCCTACCCTTTTATGGTGGGGGATGCCCGTCCCACTGTCACAAGGAGCAATCGGCATTCTCTTCCCTTTATCCAGGGTCATTTCATTACGTGCGCCCGTCGATTAAAATCGCGTCTGGAGGGGCACGAAACCCGCCTTTGCGGGTTCCTCCCCCTGCCCAAAGCCGCAGAATCGAGCAGCAGGGGAGTCGGCGAAGGCCGATCCATTCGACTACGCTCAGGACATACTTTGTGCGGTTGTAGCCGCGGGTTTTAACCGCCGGGCACATGTAATGAAATGACCCTGTCCCTTTATCGGGCAGGACTTGTGAAAACCTTTCGTCCTTGTCCTTCTGTTTCAACCTTCGGTATCTGTCCTTCTAAGCGCAGCGAAGAATCTGCGTGTAGCGGATTGTGACAAACGCAGATTCTTCGCTGCGTTCAGAAGGATAAAAGCGGTTGATGATGCGTAAGTCCTATTGTGGGGTTGCGGCAAGAACAAAAAATGGGACACGGAAGCGATTGGAAACCGCCGCCCTGTCCCATTTCCGTTGGCATGAGTTGACGGAGCATTCCCTATGGCTGCCTGTGAACGCCGCTCGGCAGAGAGGAAGGAAGAGGCCGAAGGGCATTCTCCATAGAGATGAAACCGCAACTATCAGACGAAGCAAGAGGTGTGGAAGTTCCTCGCCTGTATGAAGTTATACCCGGTTTATCGCCGGAGCGTTGTGTCAGTTTTTTCATACGCTGTCGGAACCGAATTCCGGCTCGGTTTTCTTTTTTCTGGTGTTGTCTTTGCAAACCGTCTATCATATATGGGACAGACAATTCTCCCTGCATTCAGCGGGGATGAGAGGGAACCTCGAACGGGATTTCCCTTCGATCTCCTGTCCTATACTTCATACAATGATAATGGTGTGACGTTAATTCGACAGTATTTCGGGTGCTTTGGCTATGAATAGTGGCTGTTCGCTACAACTAGAGGAGGATGCGTTTCTCCCGCGCATGGCGGCGGGGGAGCGGGTCGTCGTCGCGATGAGCGGCGGAGTCGATTCGAGCGTGGCCGCCGGCCTGCTGGTTCAGCAGGGATTCGAGGTCCTCGGCATCACGATGCAGCTCTGGCCCGCCGACCTCCCCAAGAACCACGAAAGCGGCTGCTGCTCCCTCTCCGCCGTCGAGGACGCGCGCCGGGTCGCCCACACGCTGGGCATCCCGCACTACGTCGTCAACCTGCGCGAAGCGTTCGACCGGGACGTGATCCGCAACTTCGTGGAGGAGTACGCCGAGGGGCGGACCCCCAACCCGTGCGTGCGGTGCAATAAGTTCATCAAGTTCGAGGCGTTCCTGGAGCGCGCCCGCGCGCTCGGCGCGCGGTTCATCGCTACGGGCCATTACGCGCGGGTCCGGTTCAGTGAGGAATCCGGACGATACCAACTCCTCCGTTCCGCCGATCCGAACAAGGACCAGACCTATGCCCTTTACCCGCTCGCCCAGGAGCAGATGGCCCACACCCTCTTCCCCCTCGGCGAGATGACGAAGGAGCGCACGCGGGAAATCGCGGAAACGATGGGGCTGATCACGGCGAAGAAGCCGGACAGCCAGGAGATCTGCTTCGTTCCGGATAACGATTACGCCCGCTTCCTGTCGCACCGCTCCCCCGACGCGCTGAAGCCGGGCCCCATCGTGAACGGCGAGGGGAAGGTGCTGGGAGACCATTCGGGCTACGCCAATTACACCGTCGGCCAGCGCCGGCGGATCGGCGTCAGCTCGCCCATCCCGCTTTACGTAACGAAGATTCGCCCGGAGTCCGGGGAGGTGGTGGTCGGTCCCAACGAAGCCCTCTTCGCCCGGCGGCTGGTGGCGGAGGAGTTCAACTGGATCGCCGCGCCGCCCCGGGAGGATTCACTTGTCTGCGAGGCGAAGATTCGCTACACCATGAAGGCGACCCCTGCTCGATTGAGCGCGCTGGCGGAGGACCGCGTCGAGGTGACGTTCGACGAGCCCCAGCGCGCCATCACGCCCGGCCAGTCGTTGGTGTGCTACGATGGAGACGCGGTGATCGGCGGGGGAATCATCCGGGAAGCCGACTGACGCGCCTCTTCCGCGCTCCTGTAGACCGCTTTGCCTTTCACAGCCCCATGAGCGAACAGCCCGGATTCCACTCGAAAGCTTCCCGGAGACGAATTCAGGCCGTGAACCGGCGCCAGGGCCGGCATGCTCGAAGAGTGAAGCATCTCCCCACTCCACACCATCGATCTCCGCTGAGGCGGGACGACGATACGAGACTGGAGACCATAACGCATGGATGAACCTTTCGATACGGTGGAATCCCGCCGGCGCTCCATGGGAAGCCTCCTGCTGGGGGTCGGGCTGGGAGCGTTGATCGGCGTTTCGGCGGCGATCCTGCTGGCGCCGCAAAGCGGCACCGACACTCGCCAGGACATCAACGACATGGCCGGACGCGTGAAAGACCGCGCGGACGACATGATCAACGAACTCAAGCAGAACCTGGATGAACTCAACGCGAAAAGCCGGGAGCTGGTGGATGCCGCCAGAGAACGGGTGGATGCGGCCATCCAGGCCGGGAAAGAGGCGGCGGAAGAGAAGCGGAACGAGCTGGAAGCGCAGGTTCATCCGGAAACGCCGTCTCCCAATGAAGAGAGCGCCTGAGTTCAGAACGGCTGAGATTGAAAAGATCCATGCAGCACGTTTAGCACCTTTCCTCCCGGTTTTATGACGGGTCAGGGACCCCTACTCAGCAGGCACGGTCACCTTCACATTCAAGACACTCAAGCAAAACACTCAAGTTCGGTATGGAAAGGAGTAGGGTCGCGACTCCTCCCGGCATCCCTTCGGGGAGGGAGCCCGTCCGATCCGGAATCTCTATGGCTTCAATGGAATTCAATTTATCGTCTCGCGCCCCCGAGGAGAACCTCACGGTCATCGATTTGAGAGGGGAGGTGGACGCCTTCACCGCCCCCAAGCTGAAGCAGGAGATCATCAACCTGATCGAACGGGGGACGACGAAGCTGGCCGTGAACCTGGCGGACGTCAAGTACCTCGACAGTACCGGGCTGGGCGTTCTGATCGGCGGGTTGAAGCGCACCCGCGATAGAGGCGGCGAATTGGTGCTCATCTGCCCGAACGTGCGGATCATGCGAATCTTTGAGATCACCGGCCTTTCCCGCATCTTTGAGATGTTCCAATCCGAAGCTGAGGCCCTGGACCATTTGAAAGGGAAATGAGGGGACCATCGCTTCGGTATTTTGGGATGAGAAAGAATCGGAGAAAGGTTTAATGGAGAACTCGACGATACAACTCAAGATCCCCTGCGAGCCCGAGTACATCGGAGTCGCTCGCCTGATCATCCTGGGGGTCGCCAGCCGAAAACCGTTCTCGTACGACGAGGTGGAAGACCTTCGCCTGGCCGTTGGAGAAGCCTGCACCAGCGCCATCGAGCGCGCCGGCTCTTCGGGTCAGTCGGAGGCCAGCATCACGATCACCTGCCATATGACCGATGATCGCCTCGACATCAACGTTACGGACGACGTGAAAGCGACGGCGGCGGTCGGGGCTGCTTCCACAGCGACGGCGGAAGCGGCGGACGACCTCGGCATCGGGCCGCTCCTGATGGAGATCCTGGTGGATGAAATTCAGCAGGACACCCGGACCGGCCAAGGCACCTCCATCACCATGACCAAATACTTAGGAAGGTAGAAGGTCGTTGGCTTCGGAAACGAAAAGCACCTTGAACGATTATCCCGAGGATAAAGTCGCGCATTTCTTTCGCCAGTACCAGCGCTCGCGATCCACGGAAATCCGGGATCGGCTGACCCTGATCCACATGAATCTCGTCCGGTTTCTGGCGGGGAAATTCGCCAACCGGGGGGAGCCCCTGGAGGATCTCATCCAGGTGGGAACCATCGGCCTCCTCAACGCCATCGATAGATACGACCCGGACCGGGGGACCAAGTTCTCGACGTACGCCACCCCCACCATCATGGGGGAGATCAAGCGGTACTTCCGCGACAAATCCTGGAATCTGAAAGTTCCCCGCCACCTTCAGGAGCTGAACTGGGCCGCCACCAAAGCCATCGAGTCTCTCTCGCAGGAGCTGGGCCGCTCCCCGACGATCCAGGAGATCGCGCGTCATATCGAGGCGACCGAGGAGGAAACCATCGAGGCCATCGAGCTGGGGAACGCCCACGAAACCGTCTCTCTCGACACGAAATTGACTCTGGAGGGCGACACCGTCCCGCTCACCCACGGCGAGATGCTCGGCGGACCGGACGTCGGCCTTCAGAACGTGGAGAATTTCGAGGATCTCCGCTCGGCCATCGAGCACCTCGACGACCGAGAAAAGGCGATCATCCTCTTCCGATTCTTCAACGATCTCTCTCAAACCGAGGTCGCCAAGCGGCTCAACATCTCCCAGATGCACGTCTCGCGGCTTCAAGCCAAGGCGCTCCAGCGGCTGAAGCAGATGCTGGCGGATCAGGAGAAGAAGAAAAAATCCTGAACCTCATGTGAAGAACAGGACGCGCAGCAGACTCGCTCCTGAGTTGTGAAGAGCAGGACCCGCAGCAAGCTCGCTCCTGAGTTCGGTGTTCCGGTGAGGAGATACGCCCACGACCCCCGACTCCGTACCTCGGCCCCCCCGCAACTGGGGACCCCTCGTGACCGGTGCGCTGCTGGCTGCGCTCGGGCTGTTGTTCCTCTGGAACGTCCGGTCGATCCTGCCGCCGTTCCTGATCGCCTTCCTCGTCGCGATCCTGATGGACCCGCTGATCCGCAAATGGGAAGCCAAAGGGTGGCCTCGAAGCCGGTCGGTCCCGCTCCTGTTTCTCCTGCTGATCGTGATCGTCATCGGCGCGCTGTCCTGGGGGATTCCGGTCCTGTACAAGCAGGTGGTGGACCTGATCACCAACGCCCCCACCTACATCGAGCAGGCGCAGGCGCAGTCCAATGAGCTGCTGCAATCCGGCCCGTTCCGCCGCCTGCCGCTGACCGTACGGGAGCCCCTGGAGCGCCAGATCTCCCATCTCGCCGAGCGCACGCTCGAATGGATTCCCGTCGCCCTGACGCGGGTCAGCGGCCTGTTCGGGTCCACGCTCTCCCATCTCCTCTGGCTCGTCATCACGCTGCTCGCCACGTTCTATTGCATGCTCGACCTGCCGAAGATCGAGATCGCCACCCTCCGACTCATCCCGATCCGCCACCGCGCCCGCGTTCAGGCTCTCGCCACCGAAGTGACCGGAGTCTTTTCCTCCTATTTGCGGGGACTGTTGATCGTCTGTGCGCTCTACGGGGTGGGCGTCTGGCTCATTCTGAAGCCGTTCGGGATCCCCCATCCGCTGGCGCTGGGAGCGCTGGCGGGGGTCTTCTACATGGTCCCCTATCTCGGCGCGCTGGTAACGACCATCATCGTTGGCTTCGTCGCGTTCTTCTCCTCCACCCTGGCGAAGACGCTGGCCGTGTTGGTGGTGATGACTCTCCTCCACCAGATCTTCGATTACGGGATCACGCCCCGGATTCTCGGCGGGCAGGTGGGCCTTCATCCCCTCGCCAGTTTATTTGCAATGGTCGCCGGGGCCACCCTTTTCGGGGTCGTCGGGATCATTCTGGCCGTCCCCGTGGCCGCGAGCCTGCTCATCCTGCTGCGAAACCTCTATCCACGCCTGTTGAGGCCGCTCCCCTCGCCGGGGAGCCTGAGCGGCGAGCCATCGCCCTTCTCGGACGCACCTCCGCTTGCCGTCGATGGACCGCCCGAAGAACCATCGGCGGCTCCCTCTCCCGATGCTCCCCTCACAGGAACGGAGAATATCGAGTAGGGGAATCTTCCCGGACCGGGTATATAACTCTGAGTATCGGCGAATCTCCCGTTTTACGAGGGTGGGACACCGCCGGAGCTTCGCCAGGGCCGATACAGCCGGGTGGAGAGGGATCAAGTGTTGTGCGCGGCAGGATACAGTGAAAGGAACCCCAATGGCGGAAAAAACGGTTTCCGGGCGACTCCTTGCCCTGCCCGGAAGAAACACCCGCTGCCTGGGCTGGGCGACCGCCGTGCTTTCGTGGGCCGGGTACCGCGTGGATCGGGCGAACACGGCGGAAGAGGCGCTGCGAATGCTCCGCAACAGTCCCTACGACGTTCTCCTGCTCGGATACGACTCCAGCCCGGAAGATGTTCGGCACGCCATCGAAATCTTCCAGCATCCGGGGGTCCACATCCCGACCCTGCTGTTCATTACGGACGATGAGGAGTTCATTCCGCCACCGCCCACCCCCGTGCCCCTCTCGTTTATGGATCCGAACCACAGCCAGGAGGAGCTCTTTCACATGGTGGAGAAGCTTCGGGAGTTCGCCTAGGGACGGATCCTCCGCCTCGATCCATCGCGTTTCAACTGAATGGAAAGCCGTACGGTACCTCATGGCAGAGCAATGGCATCGCTGCCGCGAATGTGGAGAAGAAGGACTCAGCGCTCAGGAAGAGATCTGCCCCTGTTGCGGGCTGGAGGAGCCGGTCCAACTCTGCCACCGGTGCAGTTTACCGATCCGGGGGGAAGAACCCTGGCGCATCATCGCCCGATCCAATGACTCGGTGGACACGGCGCCCCGCCGCTTTTCTTATCATGGGACCTGCTACCCTTCAGGCAAGCGACAGCTCCACCGCGAACGATACCGCTCCCCGAACTGGCGCATCACGACGGACCGCCGGGACACCTCGGAACCCCTCTCCCGCCAGCGGATGCTGTTGGGATGGAGCCTCCTCCTCATCGGGGCCGGGCTGGTGCTCTGGCTGATCGCGGCCTCCCCCCGACCGGAACCGATCTTCGCCCCGCTCGAATGGGACCGGATGGCGCAGCGGGACGTGAACTTCCACTGGGCGCGACACTGGATGCACCACCGGCCTCGGCCCGCCTCCTTCGCACAGATCCTCTTTATCATGGCCGGGATCGGCATGGGCCTCTGGCTGATCCGGTGGGGCCTGAGCCGCCCGCGCGCCCTTTTCCTGGATGGCCTGTTCGACCGCGATGACCGTAACGGAGAAGGGGACCGGAGGCCGGGGTAAAGGCGTAGCCGCTCCCAATTCCTGTCTCGTTATGACCCCACCGTTCCTGCACGGGCACTTCAGCGTGAGGGATTGCCCCCACTGCCTGTGCCTCCCCCACTGCCTGTGCCTCCCCCACTGCCTGTGCCTCCCCCGCCGCCGCCATTCCTTTCGTTCGCTGCGCCTCCGGCCCCGCCGGTAGTGTTTCCCGCATTCTGGGTGTTTTCCGTCTCGATCCGACCGGCGAACGCATCGTGCATCGGGAGGTCCACCGTGGTCGTGAAGGTCTGCGGCGCGCTGTTCTCTGCCGCAATGATGAGAGTTAGGCGGATGGCGCGGGGCAGCAGGGGAACCTCCACTTCCGCCTCCTCGGTCCCCCCGGCGCTCTCGACCGGCTGGGTGGTGTCCCAGCTGTCGAGCCAGTCCGTTCCGTCGAAGTACTCCAGGTTAAACCCGATGACGCTGTCGGAGAGGACTTCCATATCGGTCGTGGCGGTCGGGTCTACGCCGGGGGGCGAAGCGAAGGCGCGAATCAAGACCCCGCGCCCCTCCTGCGATCCCGACTCCAGCGAGTAGTTGACCTGCCGGAGGGGGCTCACCGGCTCTTCCGTCTCCGCCGGGGTGCCGTCCTGCATGAGCAGCGACAGGGGAGGCCGCCCGGAGAGGGTGGTCAGGGAGAGGGAATCCGCCGGGGCGCTGCCGATGGTGCTGTCGGTCCCGATGAGCCAATCGGTGGTCCCTTCCCGCGTCAGCACGAGGGCGTTCCGGAGGTCCTCGGTAACGACGGGGAGGATGGCGCGGGCTTCCGCCGTCATGACCGAACGACGGTCGGTGCGATCCGCCGCGTCCAGGGCGGTACGGAACGCGAGGGTGAGCGCCGGCATGAGAATAGCCAGCAGCGCCATCGTGACGATGAATTCGATCAGCGTGTACCCGTTGGGGGTGTTGGGTAGTGGGCGTTGGGCGCTGAGCGTTGGGCGCTGAGCGTTGAGCTTTGCGCCAGGATCGGGTTCGAATGAAGGAGGATTGAAGCCTGTTTGCAAACCCTCTTCAGAAGGCCGGTTCCGCCGTGCTTTACGATTTCTCATCGGGAATATCATATCGTCAGCCCCCTGCGCTTCCGGGACCTGGAATCCCTCCGCCGGAACCGTCGGCGGGTGTGGTCGTTTCGAGTACGATGCTCGGATCTACGATCTGGGTAGTGACGCTGAGACTCCGCTCCGTCAGCCCGTTGGGCCAGAAGACCGCCACGGTTACGACAAGCAGCCCCGATTCCTCCGGGGATGCTTCGACCGCGCTCTCCCAGCGGAACCCCTGATGATCCTCCTCGAAGTCGCCGCTCTCCGTGCCGGTCGCCACCGTGGGAGAGGTGAGGGTCTGGTTCATGACTTCCTGCGCGAGCGTGGCCGCTAAAATGGAATCTCTCGCCTGCGCGCTGCCGATCGTGCTCATGCCGACCGCGCGCATGGTGCCCGTAATGCCAATCGCTAGCAGCACCATCGCCACGAGAACTTCGACCAGGGTAAAACCGCTGTTGGAGGAGGGCCGTTGACACGCCTGAATCGGACCCTGGCGCGATATAAGCTGCCGTTGCCGTGAACATACCCGCCATTTAACTGCGAAAATGGCGGGGAGAAAGAGCCGATTGGAGGGAGTAGGTCGGTTCATCAGCGGTGGATCACCCCGTTTCAGAGGGAGGATGCGGCGTATTCGTCCGGGTCTTCCACCCGCACCCGCGTCCCCTGTCGCCGAACGGTGACGTACAACGCGCGGTCGGCGGCGTACTGGATCGCGAAATCGGCATCGGAGACCCGCCCCTCCGGGGTGAAGAGGATCTGCGTGTTCGAGGCGGGATCGAGAGAGGTGCCGGTGGTCTGCATCTCGACGACCAGCGGTTCCGGATAGGTCACCGGCGGGCGGGGAGTTTCCAGGGTGTTGTTCCCGCCGAACGAGAGGACCCGCGTTCCCGGTGAATTCTGCGCCGTCATGGCGGCGTCTTCGAAACGAAGGACGAGGCTCCGGGTCGAGGGGTCGGCCTCCAACGCGACGGTGCGCTGCGTTTCCACCGCCAGCTCGCGCGCTTCCCGGACCAGCGCCATCACGTTCCGGGCGGTATCCCGCGCGTGCCCGGCGCGCTGGAACTGGCTGAAGCGGGGCATGATGATCGCCGCCGCAATGACCATGAACATCAGGACGACGATCACTTCGATCAGGGTGAACCCCTGGTTTGAGCGTTGAGCATTGGGCGTTGAGCGTTGAGCGGTGGGCATCGGGCGCGGGCGTTGGGCATGGGGGGTGATGATCCCGTTCGTCGGGATGGCGCTCAGCAAAATGGGAGTACCACTTTTGCCAAGCGGATGAAGGCGCTCGTTATGTAACCCACACCCAACGCCCCACGCCCAACGCCCGATGTCCAACATTTTACTCCTGCGCCTGAAGGTCGGGGTAATCGGCGTTCTTGCCGTCACCGCCGGGTTGTCCGTCCGCACCGAGGGTTATCAGGTCGTAATCCCCGGTCTCTCCCGGCGACTCGTAGACATACGGGTTGCCCCACGGGTCGGCGGCGATGGGCTCCTTCAGGTACGGGCCGTTCCAGCCCTTCGGAACCGGGTCGGAGGTCGGGGCCTGCCGGAGCGCGTCCAGGCCCTGTTCGGTGGTAGGATACTCGCCGTTATCGGCTTTATACATATCCAGAGCGGTCCCCAACGTCTTCACGTCGCTGATGGCGCGGGCGCGGCGGGCATCCTCGGTGCGGTTGAGCACGCGAGGGATGGCGAACGCGGCCAGGACCGCCAGGATGATCATGACGACCAGCAATTCGATCAGGGTGAAACCCGCCTGGGAGCGGTTCCGTTTCGATACAGTCATTGTTCCCCTCCAATTAGAGTGATAAAAAGGCGTACACCAGAAATAAATTTTTCACTACCAAAGAATTAGACGATGGATAAGCGTGGACGTTTCGTCCGGATGCATGAATTCGCCATCATCGGCCTTATTTCACCGCCGAATTCGCCTCGAAGATGGGGAGGAGGATGGAAAGCACCACGAATCCCACGAATCCCCCGACGCTGACGACGATCAACGGCTCCAGCATCGTGGTGAGGCGGCGCATCGCCGAGTCGACTTCAAAATCAAGGCTGTCCGAGACCCGGTTGAGCATGAGCGGCAGGTTGCCGGTCTCCTCGCCCACCGCCGTCATGTGGATGAGCACCGGGGGGAACCGGCCCGCCTTCGCCATGCCGTTCGCGAGGCTCTCGCCCTGCCTGGCGCTCTCGATGAGCGAGTCGGTGTTCTCCCGGAAGGCGGAGTTGCCGCTGGCATCCCCGGCGATCTCCAGGGCTTCCAGCAGTGATACGCCTCCGGTGACGAGCGTCCCGAACGCGCGGGCGAACCGCGAGATCACCACCTTGGAGACCAGCCGCCCGACGAGGGGGAGGCGCATCATCACCGAATCCACCTGCTTCCGGCCCGCCGGCGTGCCGGCGTAAGCGCGGAAGCCGAAGAACCCGGCCACGATGAGGATCAGCAGCGCCCACCAGAACTGCGAGAGAAAGCCAGTCAGGGCGAGCAGGATCACCGTCGGGAGGGGCAGGGCGCTCCCCAGGTCGGAGAAGACCCCGGAGAGCTTGGGCACGACCACCGTCAGCAGGAAGACCACGGCGAGAAGGGAGACCGAGAGAATCACCGCCGGATAGGTCAGCGCCGTGATGATCTGGCTGCGCCGGACCTGCTCCCGCTCCAGGAAGTCCGCCAGGCGCTGCGACACCTCCCCGAGCTGCCCGCTCGCTTCGCCCGCCTTGAACATGTTGGTGTACATCGGGCTGAACACGCGGGGGTACTTCGAGAACGCCTCCGAGAGCGCCTCCCCGCCTCGCACTTCCTGAAGTGTCTGGGCCAAGAGGTCCTGAAGCGCGGCGTTCTCCGACTGCTCGATGAGGACGGTGAGCGCGCGATCCAGCGGCATCCCGGCGGCGATGAGGTCGGAGAGCTGGCGCGTGAGGACCGCCACATCCCCGCGTCCCACTTTCCCGCGCCTGCGCGCGGCGGGGGCGGGACTCGCCTTGTCGGCTTTTTTCCGGGCGCCCTCCCGCGCTTCGTTCACTTCTACCGGGAAGGAACCGGCGTCGCGGAGGCGCTGCGTCACTTCCCGGATGTCGGCGGCCTGGATCTCGCCTGTGACCTGATGCCCGGTCGGATCCACGGCAACGTAATTGAAATTCGGCACTTTCAAACCTCAGGGTGTAGGGGGTCGGGTGTAGGGTGTAGGGTGTAGATGACCTGGAGACAGGCTCGTAGTGATCTATTCTACAGTACGCATGGCGTAACAGATAGACTACACCCTACACCCGACCCCCTACTCCCTAAATCAGGTCTCGCTGGCAGACGCGGAGCACTTCTTCCACGGTGGTCTATCCGACAAGCACTATCATTCGCCCGTCGCCCATGAGCGTCCGCATGCCGCCCTTCTGGACCGCGGACCGGGGGATGAGGGTGGTCGAGGTG
>JAHWJO010000196.1 GCA_019348365.1 Armatimonadota bacterium
CCGTGGTAAGCGATTCGGTGGCGGATCCGGCGAACCGTTTGTGGTTTCGAGTTTCGGGTTTCGGGTGGAAGCTTCCGGCCAACGGTGATCTGTTCCAATGACCCGAGACCCCCGACTAGAAACCCGAAACTCGAAACCAGAAACAGAATTCAGCCTTCCACGAGGGAGAGCTTGGCGATGGGAGCCGCGTCGCCCCGGCGGACGCCGATCCGGATGATCCGCGTGTACCCGCCCGGGCGGTCCCGGTAACGCGGGCCGATCTCGTTGAAGAGATGGTTGACCAGCGTTTCGTCGTTCAGGAACTTCCGCGCCATCCGGCGGGTGTGCAGGGAGTCCTCCTTGGTGAGGGTGATCATCTTCTCCGCCAGGGGCGCGGTCTCTTTCGCCCGCGTGACGGTGGTGACGATCTCCTCCTCGGTCAGCAGGTCCCGCACCAGATTCTTGAGCATCTGCATCCGGTGATCGCTGGGTCGTCCCAGTTTTCGATTGGCTATACGGTGTCGCATGACTTCCGTCCTTTATCAGTAGGCAGCAGGCTGTATGCAGCAGGCAGCAGGCGATGCAATCGCACTCCTGTTCGGAGGGCTCGCTGCCTACTGCTCGCTGCCGACTGCCTACTGTTCTTCGTCGTCCTCGTCGTCGGCTTCGTCTCCGAGATCGCCGATGTCTTCGGTGGGGCCGCCCTTCAGCGTCAGTTCCATGCCGTTTAGCTTCTGCCGGACCTCCTGCAGGGCCTTCGTCCCGAAGTTGCGGATCTCGGAAAGATCCTTTTCGGAGCGCTGCACCAGATCGCGAACGGTCATGATGCCGGCTTTCCGCAGGCAGTTGAAGGTGCGGTTGGAGAAGTCCATCTCCTCGATCCGGATGTCGGGAGCCTTGATCTCCTCGGCATCGGCCATCACGCCTTCGCGGGCGAAGCTGGTCTGGCCGTCCTGACCGAACTGGAGGAAGAGGCGGAGGTAATCCTCGTAGATCTGCGCGGCCCGCCCGATGGCCTGCTGCGGGGAGACGGTGCCGTTCGTCCAGATCTCCAGTACCAGCCGCTCCAGGTCGGTGCGGCCCCCCACGCGGGTGGGTTCGGCCACGAAGCTGGCCTTGGTGACGGGCGTGAACGCCGCGCCGATCGGGATGGACCCGATGACGTGCTTGTACGAGGTCATCCGCTCCGGCAGCACGTAGCCCTTCCCGATCTCCACAATCATCTCCATATCGAGGACCGCGTCGTCGTCGGAGAGGTAGGCGAGATGGATTTCAGGGTTGACGATCTCCACGTCTTCCGGTGTCTCGATGTCCGCCGCCGTCACTTCGCCTTCGCCCTGCCGGTGAATCCGGAGGGTCCAGCTCTGCTGGGTGGAATCGGCGTTCCGGTGGACCTTGACCGCGAGCGCCTTGAGGTTGAGCAGGAGCGCGGCGGCGTCCTCGCGGACTCCGGGGATGGTGCTGAATTCGTGCAGCACGCCGCCCATCTTCACGGTGGTGACGGCTGCGCCCTCGACCGACGAGAGAAGGACACGACGGAGGGAGTTACCCAGGGTGGTGCCGAACCCACTTTCGACCGGCTCCACCACGAACTTGCCGTAATCTTCCCTGTGGACCAGGGTTTCAATTCGGGGCATGATAGCGTCCATTGATACCTCTGGCTAGCGGGAATAGAACTCGACGATCAACTGCTCGTGAACGTCGGTGTCGATCTGATCGCGGTTGGGCAGGGCGAGCATGCGGCCCCGCAGGTTCTTGGCATCGAAGTCGAGCCATTCGGGAGTGCGGCGTCCGCCGGCGTACCGTCCGACGTTCATGAACGGGGCCAGAGTCCGGCTGCTCTCCCGCACGTCGACGACGTCGCCGGGGCGCACCTGAATGCTCGGGACCGTGACTTTCCGCCCGTTGAGGGTGAAGTGGCCGTGGGTGACGAGCTGGCGCGCGGTGCGGCGGTTCGGCGCGTACCCCATGCGGTAGACGACGTTATCGAGGCGGGTCTCCAGCAGGCGCAGGAGGATCTCGCCGGTTCGGCCTTTCTGGCGCACCGCTTCGTCGTAGTAGTTGCGGAACGGGCGCTCGTTCATCCAGTAAATTCGTTTCAGCTTCTGCTTCTCGCGGAGCTGGAGGCCGAACTCTTCCACCTTGCGCTGGGCTTGACCGTGCTGGCCCGGCGGGTACGGGCGTCGCTCGACGCCGCACTTCACCGAGTAGCAGCGGTCCCCCTTGAGGAAAAGTCGGACGCCTTCGCGGCGGCAGAGCCGACATTTGGGACCGGTATAAACTGCCATGTTGTCAGGTTTCCTTTGTTAGGAGTGCAGCCCTGCGGCTGCGGTAACGTATCGTGCTCTTGCAACGGGCGCTCACGCCCCCGTTGCGTTTCCATGCAGGAAGGCCGGAAGAGTGGAACCACGCCACCACTCCCCGCATGGTCGGGGATCAGGGGTCGGGGATCAGGGGCCAGTGAGGTTTCGGCTCGACGGAAGCGTTTCCGATGTCCCGAAGACTCTACTGATCCCTGACCCCTGATCCCCGATCCCTGTCGTTTAGACGCGCCGTCGTTTGGGCGGGCGGCAGCCGTTGTGCGGGATGGGAGTCACGTCCTTGATGAGGGTGACTTCCAGGCCCGCCGCCTGCAGCGCGCGCACGGCGGTCTCGCGGCCCGCGCCGGGGCCCTTGACGTGAACCTCGACCCGGCGCATGCCGTGCTCCATCGCCTTGCGGGCGGCCTGCTCCGCCGCCATCTGCGCGGCGAACGGCGTGCCCTTGCGGCTCCCCTTCTGGCCCGTGCACCCGGCGCTGCTCCACGAAACGAGCTCGCCGTTCTGCGGGTCGCAGATGGAGATGATGGTGTTGTTAAAGGTGGATTGAATGTGGGCCACACCCTGAAGGATGTTCTTCAGCGGCTTTGCCTTCTGGCGGCCCGTTGATGCTTTACGAACCAAAATAATCTCCTTTATGGGTCGTTGGGTCGTTGGGTCATTGGGAATGATTCACATCATATAGGCGGGATAGCGAAGGAGGGCAGACCCTCCCCAACGACCCAACGGCCTCATGACCCGTTATTTTTTCTTCCGGCGTACGCCCACGGTCTTCGGGCGGCCCTTGCGGGTGCGCGCGTTGGTCGAGGTGCGCTGGCCGTGCACCGGCAGGCCGCGACGGTGGCGGATGCCCCGGTAGCAGCCGATCTCCTGGAGTCGGCGGATGTTCATATTGATCTGACGGCGAAGGTCGCCCTCCACCCGGTAATCGCGGTCGATGATCTCGCGGAGCCGGGCGACGTCGACTTCGGACAGCTCCCGGACCCGGAGGTCGGGGCTGATCCCCGTCTTCGTCAGAACATCCTTGCTGGTCGTGGGACCGATGCCGAAAATATAAGTGAGCGCGATTTCCACGCGCTTATCGCGGGGCAGATCCACCCCGGAAATACGAGCCATGGTGCCTCCCGTTCAGTAGGAAGTAGGCGGTAGGCAGTAGGCGGTGAACCCCTCAAATCGGTTCCACCATGCACAGTAGTCGCATTTTACTGCCTACTGCTCACTGCCGGCTGCCTACTGTTCAACCCTGTCGTTGTTTATGCTTCGGATTGACGCAGATGATCCGGACCACGCCTTCGCGCTTGATCACCTTGCACTTCTCGCACATCTTTTTCACGGATGCTCGAACTTTCATCAGTCACCTCCCGGCGGTTCCCGGACACCTGCGCTCACGCCTGCAAACCGCTACGCGACCGCGTACGCGCGATGGGGGTGCGCCAAAACCTTATTATAAAACAATAATTCGATTCGCGCCAGACGCCGGAGCAATTGACGGTACAGGCAGGCAAACGCCTCCCCTGAAGCGCGCACGGTCGCGCGCTCCGCAGGCGGCGCATCCCCTCCGCTCTTCCCGGACGGGAACACTCGGAGGGGAGGTCGGAATTCTATCGCTGGCAGCGGATGAATGGAGCGGCTTACTTGTACCGCCACATGATGCGGCCCCGTGTGAGATCGTAAGGGGAAAGCTCCACCTTCACCCGGTCTCCGGGGAGAATCCGGACGAAGTTCATCCGGATCTTGCCGCACACATGCGCGAGGACTTCGTGACCGCTGTCCAACTCCACTTTGAACATGGCGTTAGGCAGCGTATCGCGGATCACGCCCTCGACCTGAATCCCTTCTTCCTTCCCGGTCTGGTTCTGGGTTTCCGGATTCCGGCGGTTATTCATCTTTCGCTGCTGCTTATTGCTGCTGCTTCGGCGTTGCGTTCGAATCGGTATTCTCCTCTTTAAGCGTGTAAGTTTGACGTGAAGCGTGTAAGTTTGACGTGTCGCCCTCTAGTCGTCCGGCGGCAGGAGCGTGATGATCTTCGGCTCGCCGTCCGTGATGGCAACGGTGTGTTCAAAATGGGCGGAGAACCGCCCGTCGAGCGTGACGATGGTCCATTTGTCGGGGAGCACCTGCACTTCGCGGGTGCCCTGGTTGATCATCGGCTCGATCGCCAGGGTCATCCCCGGCCGGAGCCGAACGCCGTCCCCCGGTTCGCCGAAGTTCGGCACCTGCGGGTCTTCGTGGAGGTTGAAGCCGACCCCGTGCCCCACCAGCTCCTGGACCACGGAATAGCCTCGCTCCTCCACATAGCTTTGAATGGCGTGGGAGATGTCCCCCACATGGTTCCCGGCGCGGGCCTTCGCGATCCCCTGCCACAGCGACTCTTCGGTCACGGTCAGCAGCTCTCGCGTCGCGGGGGAGATGTCCCCCACCGGGACGGTAATGGCGGAATCGGCGTGGAGCCCGTTCCGAAACGCCCCGATGTCGATCCCGATGATGTCCCCCTCTTTGAGAGGGACCCGGTTCGGGATGCCGTGGACGACCACTTCGTTATGGGCCGCGCAGACGCTCGCGGGGTACCCGCCGTACCCGAGGAACGACGGGGTCGCCCCATGGTCCCGCAGGAACTGCTCGCCCTCGCGGTCCAGGTCCATGGTGGTGACGCCGGGCCGCACCAGGCTCGCCAGATGCCGCAAGGCCCGGGCGACCAGGATGCCGTTTTCGCGCATGACGGCAAGGTCTTCCGTGGACTTGATGCGAATCTTCTGCCCCATCTTGTGGGGCGTCTTCGCGTGGCCCTCCAGCCGGGATCGTTTTTTGGGACGCGTCTTGAACTTCACAGGTCCTCCAGGTAACCGCCGTCCAGCCCTAATTTACGACTGATCGCCTCGAAGGTGCGTTCCACCCCGTGGCGGGCGTCGATCGTGATCAGCTTGCGCTGGCCCCGATAATAGTCGATCAGCGGCTGCGTCTTCTGCCGGTAATGCTGCAAGCGATGAGCGATCGCTTCCGGCGAGTCGTCCTTGCGGTGGATGAGCGGACTCCCACAGTAGTCGCAGACCCCCGGCGTAATGGGAGGCATGGACGTCTTATGGAAATTCGCGCCGCAGCCGGAGCAGGTCATCCGGCCCGAGAGCCGCCGGATGATCTCCTCCTCGTTCACTTCCAGGTCGATGACCGCCGTCAGCTCCTGATGGTGGTCTTTCAGGTAGTGCAGCAGCGCTTCGGCCTGGGGCACCGTGCGAGGGTAGCCGTCCAGGATGAAGCCGCGCCGGGTGTCCGGCAATTGCAGCCGCTGGATGACGAGGGCGTTCACGATCTCGTCGCTGACCAGATTGCCGTCGTCGATCAATTCTTTGGCGATTTTCCCCAGTTCCGACCCGGCGTCGATCTCATGCCGAAGGATCTCTCCCGTCGAGATGTGAGGGGCGCCCAGCCGTTCCGACAGGAGCCGGGCCTGGGTGCCTTTTCCGGCCCCGGCGGGACCGAGCAGTACCAATCTCAAAAGCCTCTCCCGGCATTTCAGTCGGGGATCGGGGATCAGGGGTCAGGGATCAGTAAAAGTATCGCTGCGACGGAGGATGTACCGCCTGGCCGAAAACTTTACCGACCCCTGACCCCTGATCCCCGATCCCCGGGGTTATCGGATGAACCCTTCGTAGTTCCGCATCATGAGCTGCGCTTCCAGGTTGTTCATCGTTTCCAGGGCTACGCCAACCACGATGAGCAGCGACGTGCCGCCGTAGAGGGAGAACGTCCCGCCGGGGATGCCGGTGAGATACGGGATGAAATACTGGAGCAGCGCGACCGCCGACAGGAAGAGCGCCCCCGCCAGGGTGAGGCGGGTCACGATCTGGTCCAGGTACTGCTGGGTCGGCTTGCCGGGACGGACGCCGGGGATGAAGGTCCCCCATTTCTTGAAGTTCTCCGTCATCTTCGCCACGTCCACCGTGACCATGGTGTAGAAGTAGGTGAAGAAGACGATGAACATGGTGTAGACGAGCGAGGCGAAGAGTCCCGGCAGCGTCGGCGCGGGAGTCAGCCAGGTGACCAGACCCGTCGCGATCCGGCTGCCGAGGGTCCCCGCCGGAAGGAACTGGGAGGCGGTCACCGGAAGGAACAGCAGCGACATCGCGAAGATGATCGGGATGACGCCCGCCGAGTTCACCCGCAGCGGGAGGAACGACCCGCCGCCGCCGTAGGTGCGCCCCCCGACCGTCCGCTTCATGTGCTGGATCGGGACCTTGCGCTGGCCTTCGGTGATGAAGACGATGGCGGCGATGGTCACGATCCAGAAGAAGGAGAGGAGGAAGACGCTGGTCCACCCGATGGCGCCCTGGCTGGCGAGCTGCAGGATCCGACCGACTTCATACGGGAGCGTGGCCATGATGCTGATGAAGATCAGCAGCGAGATGCCGTTGCCCAGGCCGTTCTCCGTGATCAGCCCGCCGAGCCACATCAGGAACGCCGTGCCCCCGACGAGCGTGATGATGATGATGACGAGGGAGAAGCCGCCCGCCTCCAGGATGTCCTGCCGTCGCAGGAGGGTGGTCATGCCGATGGCCTGGACGAGCGCCAGCGCCAGCGTCAGGTAGCGGGTGTACCGCGCGATGACCTTGCGCCCGGACGACCCTTCCTCCTGAAGCTGCTGCCACTGGGGAATCCCGACGACCAGGAGCTGCATGATAATGGAGGCGTTGATGTACGGCGCGATCCCCATCGCGAAGATGGTGAATTTCCGCAGCGCCCCGCCGGAGAAGATGTCGAGGAGGCCGAACGCGCCGCCCTGCATGAAGAGCTGGTCCATCTTCGCATGATCCACCCCCGGCACGGGGACATGAAGCCCGAAGATGAACACTCCGAACATCATGAATAAGAAAATGATCTTCTGGCGGAGCTCCGGGAGCCCCCACGCCGCCACTAACGATGCAAGCATTGACTACCTCTAGGGAGTAGGGTGTATGGGTGTATGGGTGTATGGGTGTATGGGTGTGATCTTGCTATGCGGCCACCATACAGCGGAAACCGGAAAATCGATCACCCATACATCCACACACCCATACAGAATTACAGGGTTTCTGCCGTTCCGCCCGCCGCCTGAATCTTGTCGATGGCGGACTGGCTGAAGGCGTGTGCGCGAACGGTAAAGGCCTGGGTGATCTCGCCGGTGCCCAGGATCTTGACCTTGTCTTCCGGATTGCGGACCAGATGCGCCGCCATGAGCACCTCCGGGGTGATCGGCGTCGCCGGGTCGAACTTCGCCAGGTCCCCGACGTTGATCGGGGTGTAGATCGTCTTGTCCGGCAGGTTGCCCGTCAGGCCCTTGCGGATGCCCCGGCTGAAGGGCAGCCGGCGCTGGAGCGGCGTCTGGCCGCCTTCGAAGCCGACGCGGACGGTGTTGCGGGCCGTCTGGCCCTTGGTGCCCCGCCCGGCGGTGCGGCCCTTCCCGCTGCCGATGCCCCGGCCCTTGCGCATGCCTTTGGGGCGCGAGCCGGGATCGGGCTTCAGGTCGTTCAGTCTCATCCCTGGTTCTCCGTATCAGCAGGTCCCGCTGCCGGGGCTGCCGTTCCTCCATCGACCGGCTCCGCCACCACCAGGTGCTTCACCTTGTGTATCATACCACGGATACTGTCGTTGTCG
>JAHWJO010000662.1 GCA_019348365.1 Armatimonadota bacterium
CAGCCACGCGAGGCCGTACTCCTTCGTTGTTCCGGGGGAGACCTTCCCGCCCAGCGAGTGCGCGAGGAGCTGATGCCCGTAGCAGAGTCCGAGCGCGGGCATTTCCATGTGGAGGAGGTCGGGATTGAGCGCGGGCGCGTTCGGGTCGTAGACGGAGTTGGGGCCGCCGGAGAGGATCACTCCCTTGAGGCCGGGGATGCCGGACAGCGGCGCATCCGGCGGCAGGATCTCGGAGTAGACCCGCAGGCGGCGCAGCCGGTTGGCGATCAGGTGGGCGTACTGGCCGCCGTAATCGAGGACGTAGATCTTATCGTGGTCGGGAGAGGAAGTCATCGGGAGAGGGAGAGAACGAAACTCATAAGTCGAGGCGAATGAAGATGAAGTAAAGGAGCCTGAGAAACGGGCGGGGCGTCTACAAAAGGGAAGGATTCCCGGAACTCGCACCCAGTACCATTATAGGGCATTTGTCCCGATGGTTTACCTCTGCCCCGCTGCTCAGGCTCAGGAGCGGAACGGGCGTGTAGGGTCCCGGCGAATGAATTCGCGGCTACACGGCGCAAAGTCGGCCTGGACCCCCAGCCCCACGAGAGCGGCAGGAGCGTCTGCCGCCCCGCCGGGATCTCCCGGATGGGAGACCGGGAGTTGAGGCGTCTGTTGTACATGGGAGCCTGGGGAGCACAGCGGGGGGACAACCCCCTCCGGGTGTTCCATCAGCGGCTGGTGCCGCCACAAGCCCAAGAAGGTCGCCCTGATCGCCGCCGCTCGGAAGATTCTGCTATGGGCCTGGGCGGTCTTCCAGAAGAAAGAGCCGTTCGATCCCGCCCGTGCAGGAGCCCTGGCCAGAAGCTCTTAATGCCGCCCCTTGACTCGCATGAGAGAACTCTTCGCCGACTATTGATTCATCCTCATCTATTTGTAGCCGGTGGTGAAGTCTCAGTAACGCAGCAGATCCGCCAGCCCGAATCGAGTCAACTCTTCAGAGAGGTAGCGCATCGCTGCCGCTTCCAACTCCTCCGGATAAGCGAACTCGAGTCGGCCGGCGCACTCCCGGCCCCGTTGCGTCATCCATCGCGCGAGACGGACCTGGGCCGCTGTTATCGCTTCGAGGGTGGGTTCCGGCGGCAGGGAGTCCTCCAGAACGGCCCGGTCCTCCGGCAACAGAAAAGAGTTGAGCCGCTTGGCCCCGGCCGAGCGGAAACGGCCTTCGGCCCCAAGGGCCACCTCGGCGGCGAGGCCCAGAATCACGGCATGGCCCTGAAACGCGACGAGAAGCTCCCCCCGCGCCAGTACTGTGGGAAGCAGAGCGATGCAGCGCCAGAACTCCTGAATGGCCCCGGCAACTTGATCCTCCAGTCCGGAGGGCGGCCCTTCCGCCATCCGCAGCCGGGAATAGAGATCGTGAGTTCGGTCGTACAGGATTTTCACCGCCGGGCGGGGCCGCTTGAGGTCCTCTTCGGTCTCCAGCGCCACGTCGAACCGCTTGCCGTCCGCCATCATCCCGGTGGTGATCCTCCCATCGAGGGCCCGCAGGTACGCCACCCGGCCGGCGGAGGAGAGAAGGTCCGGCAGGTCGGCGCGGAGCTGCGCGATCCCGTCCCGTTCCTCAGGGCGGAAGGGGACGTAGGCGTGAAGGTCCACGTCGGAGTAGGGATCGGCATCCCCCCGCGCCAGGCTGCCCTCCAGCCAGATCGCCTCGATCCGCTTATCCGACCGGAGCGCATCGACGAGCCGGTTCAGGAATTCGTAAAGCTCCAGGGACAGTTCGCTCACGGGGGGGCTTTCTCACCGGCCCGTTGTGAACAGGGAAGAGCAGACGTCATGCGGTCTTCATTCACTCGCGGCGCCAACGGGGGCGGCGAGTTCCGGGTCTCTCAGTTCCACCACGGTCTCGCCGTCCTGTTCCTTCCAAACGCCGCACCGTCCTCCACCCGTGCTCACCCCCAGCTCCACCTCTGTGCCGTCCATCCGGAGCACGGGATGATAGTACTGCGCCACCTTCTGCGTATCCCCGGTGATGTAATGGCCGATGAGCGCGCGGCGGAACCGGTCTCGGCTCACGTTGGAGTAGCTGCCGTGAATGACCGACCCGTTGAAGAAGAGCACGTCCCCCGGCTCCATAACGACGGGCACGATGGGCAGGTGCTCCGGCACGGGCACGGTAATGTCGGTGAAGCTGACTTTCGTGTCCGCCTTATCGGTGCAGAGGACGGGCAGGTTGTGGCTTCCCGCCACGACCCGCATGCAGCCGTT
>JAHWJO010000197.1 GCA_019348365.1 Armatimonadota bacterium
CCCATGGGTCTCCTCGGTCCGTCTCGGATTGTGAGACGCTAGTCTTGCGACGTGACACCAGCCGGGCGAACACGCCGTCCTTCTCCAGCAGCTCGTCGTGCGTGCCGAACTCCACCCGCTTCCCCTGGTCCAGCACGAGCAGGTTTTTCGCGTTGCGGAGCGTCGAGAGGCGGTGCGCGATGGCGACCGTCGTCCGGTTCTGGATCAGCCGCCCCAGCGCCTCCTGAATCTGTCGCTCGGTCTCGGTGTCCACGCTCGCCGTCGCTTCGTCGAGGATCAGGATGCGCGGGTCGTGCAGGATGGCCCGCGCGATGGCGATCCGCTGCCGTTCCCCGCCGGAGAGCTTGCCGCCGCGCTCGCCGACCTGCGTATCGTAGCCGTCGGGCATCCGCATGATGAAGTCGTGGGCATTGGCCGCGAGGGCTGCGCGGATGACCTCCTCCCGCGATGCTTCTTCTTTACCGTAAGCGATGTTGTCGGCGATGGTGCCCGCGAACAGGAGGCTGTCCTGCGGCACGAGCCCGATCTGGCTGCGGAGGTCCTTCAGCTTAATCTTGCGGATGTCCACGCCGTCGATGAGGATCTGTCCCTCGTCCACCTCGTAGAAGCGGCAGAGCAGGTTGATCATGGTGCTCTTGCCCGCGCCGCTGTGCCCCACCAGGCCGATCATGTCCCCCGGCTCCACCACGAGATCGACGTTCTTGAGGACGGGCTTGAGCTTGTCGTACCCGAAGGTGACGTTGATGAACTCGATGCGGCCTGCGAAGCGGGGCATGTCCACGGCATCCGGCGCGTCGTAGGTCTCCGGCGTGCTGTTCAGGATCTCGAAGACCCGCTCCGCCGCCGTCAGCGCGCGGCCCACCCAGTCGTTCATGCGCGGGAGCCACTGGATGTTGCCGTAGAACATCCACATCAGGCCCATGAACGCGAACAGGTCGCCGAGGGTCGCTTTCACTCCGGTCCCCCCGCCGACGGAGTTGAGGATCATCGCCCCGCCGAAGAGCCAGACGAGCCAACCCCCCGTCGCCATGCAGAGCTCCATCCCCGGCCAGACGAACGATTCGATGGCGCTGGACTTGATCGTGGTTTCCAGCACCTGGTCGTTCCGCTGCCGGAAGTGCCGGACCTCGCGGGGCTCCTGCGCGAACGCTTTCACCACCCGGATGCCGGTGAGGCTGTTGTTCATCACCTCGAACAGCTTGCCCCACGAGTGCCAGCCCCGCCGCCAGATCCGCCGCGCCCGCCCGAACACCACGATGCTGAAGAAAAGGATGAGCGGGATCGGCATCAGCGCAATCAGCGCCAGCCGCCAGTTCGTCAGGAACAGCACCGTCCCCACCCCGACGACGTAGAGCGTCCCCATGAGGATCTCCGGGATCATCTCCACCACCAGCCAGTGCATCTCGCGGGTGTCGTTGCCGACGCGGGAGATCAGGTTGCCGCTCATCTTCTTGTCGAAGAACTTGAGCTGGAGCGTCTGCAGGTACCGGAACACGTCCTCACGGATCTTGCTCGTCACCATCGAACCCGTCCGGGCGATGAGATACCCCCGGTACGCCATCAGGAGGGAGCTGAGGAGATGCAGCCCCGCAATCGCGCCCACGCAGAGGAAGAGCAGCCGGAACCGCTCCGGCATCGTCATCCTCAGGTTGAAGTTGAACACCTGGTCGATGAGGATCTTGTTGATGTAAGGGGCCGCCACGTCCGCCGCCGTCCCGATCACCATCATCACCAGGATCGCCGCAAACACGCCCTTGTACTCCGTCCCGTAGGCGAGGATGCGGAGGACCGTCTGCCGCTTGTTCATGCACTTCGGGCAGATGCCTTCGCTCCACTCCGGCAGCACGCTCCCGCACTTGTCGCAGACGACCTTCTGCTCGTCTTCTTCCTGCGCGTGATCGACGAACTTCTTTTCCTTCGCGTACTCCTCGACGGTCTTCGCGACGGCGGCGAACTTCTTCGCCAGGGAATTGGAGTAGCGCAGCAGAGAGACGTTCCGGCCCTCGACCGTCGCTTCCAGCACGCCGTTGCCGACCAGCCCTTCCGCGCGCACGGCGGTGACGGACTCCATCTTCACCTCGATCTCCGGCGCCACGCCGTTCGGCTCGGTGGGGAAGACGAGAAGGCGCTTCGGGGTCATCAGCAGCCAGGGCTCGCCGTAACGACCTTCCTTCTCCACGTCCGACTTGACGGCGAGCAGCAGTTCCTCGCCCGGTTCGAGGAGTTTTTCCAGGCGGCTCTGCCCGGCAGGCGACAGCGTCTCAAGAAGAGGCATGGCATCGTACCTCCTTGCTGAAGAAGAGAGGTTGAGAGGGAGTGGAAGCCTCCACCTTCAAGAGAGGCAGAAAGAGAGGCCGACGGACTCTATAGACGGAGGCGGTACGGATGATAAGGGAGCGTTTTCCACCCGTCGGAGAGATCCGCAGGCGGGCGATGGAGGAGAAGGAGAACCAGAGGGAGATCGGGAGATCCGGGCGGTCGGCGAATCTGGGAGTATGCAGGGGAGGACCCACACGGGACAGAGAGGGTAAACGGGATGATCAGGGCAAACGGGACGTGAGGATTGGGAAAAGGAGCAGCCGTTCTGCACAGCATGGCTGATTATAGTCCCTGCCGATGGGAGGATCAAGCGTTCGGAATGGCCGCTTCAAGAACCGGAACGGCAGAAAAAAGCACCCTCGAAAAAGGTGCGGGTGACCCTTTATTACACAGTCGTAAATTCTTGGGCAATGAGAGATGGCCGGGCAGTGAAGATTTCGGAATCTCTGTAGAATGAAAAGGACCGTATTGAGAGGTCTGTGGAGGTACCGAGATGGAGCCTGTGGAGATGCCGCGACTGAAGTCGCTCCTGTGGAGCCTCCGCTGTGCTCCGGCTGAGTGTCCCTGCGGGACACCCCTGATGCATGGACTGGGGATGCGTCCCGGAGGGACGCTCGGCTGAAAGTCCCCCAGGAGCGACTTCAGTCGCGGCATCTCCCTCTATCTATCAGACCCACTCTCTTCCCGATACAGCCAAAAAATGAACGGGGGAGACTTGAGTCTCCCCCGTTCCTCTTCCTCATTTTCCGGTTCTTCCGGTGGCTGGTGGCTATTGCAGTCCCACGGCGGTCCGGAGGAGCCACACCACGTCGGCGACATCGACCATGCCGTCGCCGAAGGGCAGTTCCGCGCGAGGCCCGGTCCCCGGCGCCGGGGCCACGTCGCCGACCTCCAATTGTAAGTCGGTCAGGGTTCTCACGCCCACGGACGATTGCAGGGCCAGCACTGCATCCTCCACCTCAATCCGCCCGTTGAAGTTCAGGTCACCGTAGACCAGCTCCACCAGCGCGAAGACGGTCAAGGGCAGCTCCGACACTCGGGGGACGCTCGTAGGGTCCAGCGTCACCTGAACGCCCGTCACCGTCGCGCTGCCGTCGGGGTTCTGGGTGGAAAGGAAGTCGGGCGCAATGCCCTCGCTCCCCTTCACGAAGCGCCACTGTACCGGCTCCTCCACCTGTGGCGATCCCGCCTCTGGAGTACCGGACAGGCTGCCCGCGCTCAGGGCCGGGAGAACGATCCCCGGCATCGGGGAAATCGGTCCGCCGGTCAGCGCAACGAGACGAGTCCCGGCGGGAAGCCCGATGGCCGGGGTGATCTGGACGGTCGCGCGGCTGGCGCTCGTGACGCCGTTCATATAAAGGCTGTCGCTGACCGGCTTGCCGGGGATGGACGGCAGGTTCACGGCCTCGGCAAGATTACTCACCGCCGGGGCCGCGATGCATCCCGTTTCCCCCGCGCAGTGGACCGTTGTCGAGACGCCCGGCACGCTCTTCTGCCCGACCGGGGTCTCGACCCTCAGAATGCCTCCCGTCGGGCTGATGACCACGCCCATCCGGTAAACGTCCAGCGCGTACAGATTGGAGAGGATCTCCGGGCCGATGCTCACCCGCAGCCAGACCGCTCCGGGCCGGGCGAGATCCTCCTTCGGGATCTGTACCTCCAGGGTCTGTTCATCCCGTTTCGTGGTGGGACGGGGAACGCCGTTCACGAGCACGCTCGGGCTGCCGAAGAAATTCACCCCCTTCACCATTACGGCGGCCGCTTCCGATCCCGCCGGGATCAGGGGCGGCTCGAGCGCGGTGATGTGAGGCCCCGCCGTGGGAGGGAAGAGGCCGTCGGTGCGCCAGTTGAGCGTCACGTTCCCGCTCGCGCCGTCGTACCCGTCCACCGCGATGAAGTAGATTTCGCCGGGTTCGGCGCGGGTCATAAAATCGACCCGGCTGTAGGTCCCTCCCCCCAGGGTCCCCCGAGCATCGTCGTTGCTGGCCACCCGCTCCAGCCCGGCGAGGGAGCCCGAATAGACCGAAATCCGGGTATCGAATCCGCTGCCCAGGGTATCGAACGTCACCCGCCCCTCCACGGTGGGGGTCCACTGGTACCAGATCGAGTGCCGGGGCGCGGCATAGCCGTGTTCCGGCTCCTTATCGGCTTCGGCCAGGAAAGGAGCCTGCGCGGTTGCTCCCACCGTCGAGCCGGTGATCTGGCCCGCCGGGGCCAGGAGCGCGGTAGCATTCTGGATGTTATCGTTTTCAGGCCGGGGCAGCGTCGTCGATTCGCCGTACTCCAATCCGTTCAGGGGAAACGGCTGCCCGTTATAGAGCGGCTCGCCGGAGAATTGATCGATCATCCGGAGCCGTGCGTTGCGCGTATCGGAGACGTAGAGGTCGCCGGAAGGATGCATCACCACGTCCCACGGCCCGTTGAAGCGGGCCAGGCGGGCCGAGGCATCATCTCCGCCGTAGGAACCCGCATTCTGTCCCACGGGGCCGGACCCCGCCAGGGTGGTCACCTGGGACTCCCGCGCGTCCAGGCGGCGGATACGGTGCTGGAACGCGTCGGCGATATAGAGATCGCCCCGAGCATCGATGGTGATGCCGGTCGGATACTCGAAGTTCACCCGGCTGGAATCGACGGTCTCCTGCAGTCCGGTCACGCTCGCATCCCCGGCGATCCACTGCAGGATATACTTGGTTTTATCTTTGGGATCGTTCGATACCAGGTAGATCAGCCCCAGGTCCTGCGCCGTCAGGTAGATGTTTCCGGCCGTATCGACGGCCAGCCCGCCGATGCGGCCGATCCTCGCCTCAAGGGCGGGACCGCTCCCGTAGAACGGCTCCTTCGGCGCTTCCAGGTGGCCCGCCACGGTCGTCAGGACGTTCGTCGCCGCATCGATCTTTCGCAGCAGCGGCCCGTCGGCGATGTACAGGTTGCCCTGGGCATCGAGAGCGAGGGCGGTGGGCTGGAGCAGCTGCGCCGCCGTCGCCGGACCGGCATCCCCCTCGATCCCGCTCACGCCCGTGCCGGCGAGGGTGGAAACCGTCCCGTCATAGGCGATCTTCCGGATGCGAAAGTTGCCGGTATCCGCCACGTAAACGTTCCCGGCGGCATCGGTCTCCACGTCGCGGGGATTGAAGAAGCGGGCCTCTTCGGCGCGGCCGCCGTCCCCGGCAAATCCAGCGGCCGGCGAACCGGCAACGGTGGAGAGGATCTTCGTCGCCGGGTTGTACTTGCGGATGAGATTCCCGTCGGCGAAGAAGATCCCGCCTCTCGCGCCGACGGCCATGCCCCTCGGCGCCACCAGGCGGGCGAAGGTGCCCACCACGAAATTATCGGCCGCCTCACCGGGGGGCAGGAATTCCCCGGTCCCCGCGACCGTAGTGATCGACCCGATCTCCTGCGCACGCGCACCCTGCGGCTTCATCGGAGAGAGGAGGAGCAGTAAGGAGAAAAAAATGAGGGAGGGAGAGTATGAAACCGTCAGTAATTTCTTCAAATTCCAGCCTTTCTCCGCGGATTCAAGAGAACAGGGAGGGAAAATCCTCTCTATTCCCTAGGTTCGCCTGCGTGGAAGTGGACCCCTTTTGAAGCAAAAAGTTTCAGGTGGATCGTCCGTGCCTGTACCCGAGAGAAAGAGCGGTCTGTTAGAGATGCCTGGCCCTCGCAGCCCCTACAATCCAACGGCATCGCGGAGGATGAGGACTGCATCCCCCACGTTGGCGGCGCCGTCCCCGTTGAGATCCGCGATCCGGACCTCCTCCGGGGTCAGCGTCCCCTGCCCCACCACGGACTGAAGCACGCGGATCGCATCGAGCACGTTCACGGCGTTGTCCCGGTTCACATCCCCCGAAGCCGGCAAGTACGCGCCGGGAACCAGGCCCGGGGCCGCCACCCCGAATACCTTGCGAATCCGGTGGCTCTCGCTGTCGGCGATGTAGAGGTGGCCTTCCCGGTCCACCTCCACGCCGATGGGCACGTTCAATTGCGCGGTCGTGGCGGGAATCCCCTCCCCCGGCGCGCCGCTGTTGCCGCTCCCGGCGACGGTGGTGATGACGCCTTCGGGGGAGACCTTGCGGATGACGTGATTGAAGCTGTCGGCGATGTAGAGATTCCCCGCCGAGTCCACGGCCAGATCGGTCGGCGTGTCGAGGAGGGCCTGGGTCGCGGGGCCGCCGTCGCCGCCGTACCCCGCCACGCCGGTCCCGGCGTAGGGGGTGATCGTCCCCTGCGGGTCCACCTTTCGAACGACGTTGCTTACCGCATCGGCGATGTAGACGTTTCCCGCCGCATCCACGGCCACGTCGGTAGGGTAGTTCAGCTGCGCGTTAATGGCGGGTCCTCCGTCCCCGGAGGAGCCCTGAATGCCGTTCCCGGCGACGGCGGTGAGGATCCCGTCCGGTCCGACCTTCCGCACCCGGAAGTTCTCCGGATCGGCGATGTAGATCTGGCCTTTGGGGTCCACCGTCACGCCGATGGGGGCGCGGAGGGCCGCCGCGCGGGCGGGCAGGCCGTCACCCGCGTCGCCTTTGAGTTCTCCCGCGAGGGTGGTGATGCGACCGCCGGGGGTAACCCGACGCACGCGATGGTTGCCGTAATCCGCGATGAAGAGGTGGCCCAGGGCATCCACCGCGATGCCTTCGGGCCGGTCGAGTAAAGCCTGGGTCGCGGGGCCGTCGTCGCCGCCGTATCCCGCCACGCCGGTGCCCGCCACGGTCACGAGAAGTCCGCCCGGAGTCACCCGGCGGACCCGATGGTTGAGGCTGTCGGAGAAGAAGAGGCTGCCGTCCGGCCCGAGTGCCACGCCTTCGGGCGAGTGGAGCGGCGTGGATGCGGCGGGGCCGCCCTCGCCGCCCGCCCCCGCCTCGCCGGTCCCGGCAACGGTGAGGATCGTGCCGGGGGCCTGCGCGCGGGCCGGGAGGGAAGCGGCGATTCCGCCCGCCAGCAACAGGGCCGTGACGAGCCGGGAAACGAGCGGGAGAGAGGAACGGGAGAACGGCTTTCGGCTCCCGGCGAAGCGGGTGACGGCAGCGATCGGGTGGGAGCGAGTGGTGAAGGGAAGGGGGGGTACGACAGGCACGGCGGGTAAAAGCTCCTCGATTCCATTCGTAAATGCACCGGCGATGCGCTCGAATCCGTTCGGGCCAGCGCCGGGGAGAGAAACCGGCCAGGGGAGGGGAAGAAAAAGAGGATCTATTGAGTTATCTGTGGCCAGCCTGGGCCGCCCGGCGTTGAAATACCGGGCGGTGACGAAACTTCACCATGTATCGGTGTATCGGTGTTTCCACGCGGGGTAGTCGACGATTACCCACACACTTCTCGATAGATCCAAAGAGGGGCCGGATCAGCCTCACCTCTCCCCACAAATCTCTTTAAAGGCGGTTTGCCCCTCAGCCAGTATATCACACCGTTGGATGTCCTTGGAGCGCGGGGGACGTTCTTCCTCCGCCGCGCTCCACTCGCGCAGGGCCGGCCCGACTCCCCCGGGACTGACGCAGAAGGTCAGGCGCTCGTCCTCCCGACTCTCATTCAAGTATACCGACTCCCGTCCATGTCATTCCGAACGGAGTGAGGAATCTGACCCCGAGGCCG
>JAHWJO010000663.1 GCA_019348365.1 Armatimonadota bacterium
ACTTTGGCGAGTATAATCCTTTGGTTAGGCTCATAATTGTCGGATACGCTCTAGTCCCGGCACCTCCCCATAAGATCCACAGTTCTATCCCGGTACCCCTAAAGCTTCTCGGTAGGGATCAAGAAAAGACCGCCTTCAGGATTATCCCTGAAGGCGGTCTGCTGTACCACTCCAATGGAAGATAAGCGCGATGAATCACCCGGTATTCCCGGATGCGCCGATCACCCGGTCCAGGGCGGCCTGGATCATCTTCATGCCCCGATCCCCGGCCTGGAAGTGGCGCAGGTTCCCCTCGCGGTCGAAGATGTAGAAGGCGGGGACGTACTTGTTCTCAAACCGATCCACGATGGCGTAATCCTCGTCGATGGCCTGGGGGTGCTCCAGGTCATAGTCGCGGATGACCTCCTCGACCGGACCGATCTCCAGGTCGGCTTCGGAGCGCGGCATATGCACCCCGACGACCTTGAGGCCCTGATCCTTGTACTGCTCCTTCCACTCGTTCACGTTGGGGAGCGTGTCCTTGCACTGGCCGCAGCTCACCGCCCAGAAGTGGACGAGGACCGGATGGCCGTTCAGCGACTCCGCATCCGGCGGGCCATGGTACCATTTTTCCACGCCGTCCAGTGCGGGCAACGGCGTTCCCGTTCGCATGGGCATTCAAACCTCCGGCTTGAATAAATTTTGAGTTTTGAATTGGACCCAACTCAGGCCGAAGGGATCGGCTCCGGTTCAGCAGGGGTAATTCATCACTCATAACTCATCCCTCAAAACTGGGCTTGAAAGGCATGGGTGACGGGCTTGCCGTCGAAGGAGGGGGGGCGCGGGATGTCGAGCAGCCAGAGCGCGGTCGCGGCGGTGTCCGTGGTGCTCACGGGCCGGGTGATCCGGTGATTCGGCCTGACGCCGGCGCCCCAGGCGACCCAGGGGATGTCCCGGTCTTCCGGCGAGGCGCTGCCGTGCCGCCTCCCGCGCCCACCGTGATCCGCCGTGACGATCACGACGCTCCGGCTTTGTATTCCGGCTTGATGGATCGCGTTGAGGATCGTTTTGAGCGCATCGTCGGTGCGTGCAAAGGCGAGCTTCTGCTGCGGCGAGCCCCAGCCGTAGAGGTGGCCCGCACTGTCGGGGTCCGGGAAATGGATGAGGCTGAGGTGGGGCTTGTGGATCGCGATGTATTGCGCCGCTTCGCTCGCGATCTTTTTGGCGGTGTAGCCGGGGTGAGCGAACCGGTCGAGGGAGCCGGGGCGGTTCAGGTGCCGGAATTTGGTTTTCCCGGCGAACATCGCGGTTTTGTACCCCTGCTTCTTCGCGATGCTGAAGATGGTCGGGACGGGGACGAGGCCTTTTTCCGGCTTCCAGTCGTTCCAGGTGACGCGGTGCTTCTTCGGCCCCACGCCCGTCACCATCGAGGCGTGGTTCACCAGCGTCACGCTGGGGAGGACCGCCTGGGCGTTCCAGGTGACGGCCCCGTTCTGCGCCAGGGCGAAGAGGATGGGCATGGCGCTCTGCCGCATGACGGACGGCTTGCCGCCGTCCATGCTGATGATGAAGACGTGCTCGACCTGCTGCGCGTTGGCATGAAGCGAAGACGCGGAGGAGAGCAGAACGAAGAGGAGGGTGAAGAAGAGGGAGCGGAACCGATGCAACATAGGGGGAAATACTCCTGTGATTTCCGCAGACTTCCAGCGGATGCGTAGCCCCGGATGTAACCGGGAAAGCCGATTTCCCCTATTGTATCAAAATGCCGTCAGAAGAGCTTGCTTGTAAGGAAAACAATAAGGGGATGCCCGATGGAGCATCCCCCGCCGATCTATGTTACTGCTCTTCCATAAGGGAGGCTCAGTGCGTCCGTGCCTCCTCGCGCCGGTGCTTGTTCTCCTCGATCACCTTCTGCGCGACGTGCTGGGGCACTTCCTCGTAATGTGAGAAGGCGGCGTGGAACGTCCCCCGCCCCCGCGTGATGCTCCGCAGGTCGATGGCGTAGCGCAGGATCTCCGCCTGGGGGACCTGCGCCTGGATCGCCTGCTTCCCCTTCCCCGCCGCGTCCATCCCCTGCACGCGCCCGCGCCGGGTGTTCAGGTCCCCGATCACGTCGCCCATCATCTCGTCGGGCACGACGACCTCCAGATCCATGAGCGGCTCCAACAGCACGGGATGGGCCTTCTCCGCCGCCGCCTGGAACGCGAGGCACCTCGCGCGCGGCCCGCACCGTGGCGCGCTCGGCCGCATTCTGATTGCCCGGC
>JAHWJO010000198.1 GCA_019348365.1 Armatimonadota bacterium
GTCCTTCATCGCGGGACGGATCCGACGGGCCTGCGGGCCGTCCGGCGGGCAGGAGAGGACGAGCGTAATCAGGGCATCGGCGGGGGCGTGGCCGGTGTCTTTCGCGCAGGAGTCCGCCAGCCGGGAGAGGGGAAGGGTCGTGCCCTCGATCTCCCCGGCGGCCAGGGCCAGGGCGAAGTTCCACCGGGCCAGCAGCGAGCCCGTCCAGGCGGAGGTGCGGTCGGGATAACCGTCGGGCATGGGCCACTGGTAGAGCGGCTGCCCCATGCGGGAGAGGTGCGCCTGAAGCGGCTTCCCGCCGTCCGTATCGGCGTGGAGGGCGCGCAGGGCCGAGATCATGTAATCGTACGGGCGCTTCATGACCGGCGGGGCCGCGAGGAGGTCCGGCGAGAGGAGCAGGGGACGGAGCATGGCGGGGATGTCGCCGCCGGTCTTCGCGTAGATCGCCGCCAGCTTCGCCTCCCATGCGGGGTTTATCTCTCCGAGGAAGTGCCGGCAGAGCTTCCCCGCGATGAAGGCGGCGGTGGCGGGGTGATGCGCCAGGATCTCCAGAACTCGCTCGCCATCGTGTTCCCCGCCGCCGGAAGGGATCGTTGTCCCCAGCACCGTCTTCGGGCCGTCATCATGCTGCGCCGGGTCGAAGCGGAACGTCCCCTTGCGCCGGAGGAACCGGTCCTCCAGCGTCCAGCCGGTGAGACATCGGGCGACTTCCTGCACGTCCTTCTGGGTGTAGCCGCCATGCACGCCGAGGGTGTGAAGCTCCATCAGCTCGCGGGCGTAGTTCTCGTTGGGGACGCCGCGCGCGTTGACCTCGTTATCGAGGTAGATCAGCATGGCGGGGCTGCGGGCGGATGCCCGGAGGAGATCGGGGAATGTGCCCAGGGCGTGGCGGCGGATGACCTCGATCTCGTCGCGGGGCTTGAAGAAGCCGCTCCACCCCTTGAAGCCGTAGATGTTGAAATGGTTGCCCCAGAAATCGACCATCCGCTCGCGGAGGGAATGGGGGGAGTAGACGGCGCGGAGGATCGCGGCCTGCTGGATCTGGGCGAGCACCTCGTAATCGGGGAGGTCGCGCAGCTCCATCGGGTGCTCCCGCAGGGCGTCGATCCCCCGGAGGCGCAGGGCGAGGTTGCGGCCTTCGCCCCGGAGGTCCCGGTTCAGGTCCTCCTCCGGCGGGTGCAGCTGCTCCTCGACGAACGCGGGAATTCCCATCGCCTTCACACGCTCAACCTCACCGGGGGCGGGGCCGAAGCCGATCCGGTTCAGCAGGCGCACTTCCGGCCCGATCTCGCCGGGGGGCAAAGCGAAGGCCTCCGGGAAAGCGGGAGCCGTGACCCGGTGGACGACGCGGGAACAGCCGGTGAGGAGCGACCCCGCCCCCGCTGTCGCGCCCCAGCGGAAGAGGTCCCGCCGCTTAATGCTCATACGTCTCGTGCATTTCCGGTGCCTCGCGCATTTCCGAGACCTCTCGCATCTCCTGAGGCTCGTGAATTCCCTGAAGGAATTCGGCTCCCTCCCGCCGGGACATCCACTCCCAGTAGCGAAGCTCCACCGGGATGCTCGACGAATGGGTGAACAGGGTGCGGATGCCCAGGCCCAGCGATACGACGGTCATGACCGGGAGGAGCAGGAACCAGCCGAAGAACGGGATATTCGCCACGATGACGAGGAGCGCCGCCCCTCGCCCGAGGGCTGCAAACGGGGAGAGGCCCCCATCCTGCCGCCGCACCCGCTCCGCCATGATCGTGGCAAGCCCGCCGCCGCCGAGCGCGGAGACCGCGAGCAGCCCGAGCAGCAGCGCGATCCCGGCGAGTTTGAGCGCCCCGTTCGCCTGGTTCATCAGGGCGACCGCGATGAACCCGATGACGGCCCCGGCCAGCAGACCCGTCACGATCACCTTGAAGGGCGACAGCAGCAGGATGGCCTTGCCGCGATGAGCGGCGCTGCCGAACATGACGGCGACTCCCACGAGCAGCGCCCAGACGGACAGACCCACCCCGAACACGCCCGCCACCACCGCCAGCACATCTCCAATCGTCATCCCACCCTCGCTTTCGTGCGGCGCGGACCTCCGCCGTTGAGACTTCCTTCCCTCATAACGCTTCCGATCCGGACATGATGAGATGAAGGAAGGATACCGACCCTCTTCCGAAGCTTCAAGCCCTCTTCCGAAAAGGAGCTGAATGCAACATTTTACGACCGACAGGTTCACAATCCCCTGAGGAAGGGGTTATCCTGTCTATAGCATAACTGTTCCGAGCCCCTCTTTGGTTCAAAGCGGGGATATAATGGGGATGAACCCAAATCGAGCCGATGCGGGCGGGTCCGTAATGCCCCATGCCTCTCAGTGGGAGGGAAAGTCCCATCGGAGGGGGAACAGAGGGATGACGCCTTCTCGCTCGATGGAGCGGAAGGATAGGGATGACCATTTTACGCCCTCTTGACGCCTGAATAGATGATTACGGATCGATCCGTCACGCCTTATCATCCGGTCCATGCACGAATCCCATGATAGAAATCGGTATGAGAAGAGAGGAGCGCCCGGCTCCCCGAAGGGTCGGAGTGTGAGGAGGAAACCTTTGTCTCGTTATTCACGAAGAGAATTCTTAGAAATGTCTCTGATGACTGCCTCTGCCGCGCTCGCCGTCACCGCGATGGAGGACGCGCGGGCGGCGGAGGGCCCGGTCAATACCCCGGCCCCCGGCAGCCCCAACGACGCGATCATGATCGGCGTGATCGGGGTGAAGAATCGCGGGTTGAACCACGTCGACGGCTATCTCGGCGCGCCTGGAGCGACGGTCGCCGCCATCTGCGACGTGGACCTCGCCATGGCGGAGCGAGCTGCGAAACGCGTCGAGGAGAAGACGGGGCAGCGGCCCCGAATCTACCAGGACCTCCGCAAGCTGTACGAGGATCGGGAGATCGACGCGGTCTCGATGGCGCTGCCGATCCACTGGCACGCGCTGGCGTCGATCTGGGCGATGCAGGCGGGCAAGGACGTGTACGTGGAGAAGCCGGTCTGCCACAACCTGTTCGAGGGGCGGCAGATGGTGAACGCCGCGCGGCGGTACAACCGGATCTGCCAGTCGGGGACGCAGTCCCGCTCCTATCAGGCGACCCGCGACGCCGTGCAGTACATCCACGACGGTAAGATCGGGAAGGTGCATCTTGCGCGGGGGCTTTGCTACAAGAGCCGGGGCAGCATCGGCGTGCTCCCGGACGGCCCGGTTCCGGCGGGGGTGGATTACAACATCTGGCTGGGTCCGGCTCCTGCGCGGCCCTTCAACCCGAACCGGTTTCACTACAACTGGCACTGGCACTGGGACTACGGCTCTGGAGACCTCGGCAACCAGGGCATCCACCAGATGGACATCGCGCGGTGGGCGCTCAATGAAGACCGACTCCCGACCAGCGTGATGGGTCTCGGCGGGCGGTTCGGCTACCAGGACCAGGGCGAGACCCCCAACACCGAGATCGCCTGGTTCGACTATGGCGACCAGCACCTGATCTTCGAGGTGCGCGGACTGAAAACGCCCAAATTGACCGGGGTGGACATCGGCGACATCGTCTACGGGAAGGACGGGTACGTCGCCTTCACCAGCAACTACGGGAACGCAGGGGCGTTCGATAATGCGGGCAATAAAGTGATGGAGTTCAAAGGCGGGGGCAACCACTTCCGCAACTTCCTGGACGCGGTTCGCAGCCGCCGGGCCGAAGACCTGAACGCGCCCATCCGGGACGGCTACCTCTCCAGCGCGCTCTGCCACCTGGGTAATATCTCGTACCGGGTGGGGAAACCCGCATCCTTCAAGCAGTCACCGAAAAGCATCGCGGAGCGGAAGGAGATGAAGGAGGCGTTCGAGCGGATGCAGAGCCACCTCGCCGAGAACGGGGTGGACCTGGACGTGACGGCGTATCAGCTCGGCCCCGTCCTGCGGTTCGACCCGAATCGGGAGCGGTTCCGGGATCACCGCCAGGCGAACGCGCTGCTGTCGCGCGAGTACCGCCGCCCGTTCGTCGTGCCGGAACGTTTGTAAAGAGCAGTCTGTGAGTCGGGAGTCTGTGAGTCGCCCTCACCCCCCGCGCTTCGCGCTGACCCCTCTCCCAGAATTGGGAGAGGGGATCGGAACGTACAGTCTTACGGCTTCGGCCCTCTTCCTCTGGAGTGGTCCCATGTACCCATGGACTCGTTTGGCCCCTCTCCCTTTGGGAGGGGTGGCCGAAGGCCGGGGTGAAGGCGACTCCCCTCGCTTCTGTAACACCCTTTGAATCCTCTATGCGTTTCCTCCTCTCCGTTTTCCTTATCAGCGCCCTTTCCGCCCTAACCTCGTCAGCGCACCCGGCGAACCTCATCAACCCAAAAGCATGGGATCTCCGACAGCCTGCCGGGGAGTACGCGACGCTGGAGACCGTTCCCGCCGAAGGGAAGCCGGACGGCCATAAGGATGCGCTCCGCATCACCGTGAAGAAAGCCGCCGAGCCGTTCTATGCGCTCTCCGTCGGGCAGAAGTTCCCCGCCGCCGTCTCCCGGCACGATCGGGTGAGCCTCCGGTTCTGGGCGCGATCCGCCACCGGCAACCCCCTGCGAGCCGTCATCGAGAAAGCGGGGCCGCCCTACACGAGCGTTGCGGGAACGAGCCCATCTCTGGCGAGGGAGTGGAAGGAGTACCGCGCCGTCGGGAATCCGGCGGAGGAGTACGGCCCGAACGACCTGCACGTCCGGTTCCAGATGGGCCACCAGCCGGGCGTGGTGGAGTTGGCCGGGGTGACGGTGGAGAACCTCGGCCCGGACCCGGCCCTGAAAGCGGCGGAGAGGGCCGTGCAGCCCGCCGCCGTCCGCGAGCGGATCCGCAAGCACCGGATGGGGGAGTTGAAGGTACTCGTCCGGGATAAGAAAGGCCGCCCCGTACGGAACGCGACGGTCACGGTGGAGCAGACCCGGCACGCGTTCCTGTTCGGGTGCAACCTCTTCAACTTCCAGCCGGAGAACACCGAGCCGTGGCAGGCGGCGTACCGGGAACGGTTCGCGGCCCTGTTCAACTTCGCCACGCTGCCGTTCTACTGGGGATCGGTTGTACGGGAGCGCGGCAAGACCCGGCACGAGCGGATCGAGGCGATGGCGCGGTGGTGCCGGGCGCACGGCATCACGCCGAAGGGCCATCCGCTCGTCTGGCACGAGGTGTACCCCGCTTGGGCGCCCAAAGAGGCCGAAGCGACCTTGCCGGTCCTGCGCGAGTGGGTGCAGGACAACCTCCGGCGTTATCGCGAACTGATCCCTATCTGGGACGTGATGAACGAGGCGAACGTCGCCGCGACCTATCCGCAGACCGGGGTGGGGGACTGGGTGCGGCAGGTCGGCCCGGCGCGTGCGGTGGCGACGGCGCTGGAATGGGCGGAAGCGGCGACGAAAGAGTGGGAGCCGCTCCTCCTCTACAACGATTTCAACACCGGCGAGGAGAACGTCCGCCTGCTGAAGCAGCTCCAAGAATGGAACGCGCTGCCGGACGCCGTCGGCATCCAGTCGCACATGCACAACGGCGGCCACTGGGACCTGGTCCGCGTGTGGCTGACCGCCAACCGGTTCGCGCAGTTCGGAAAGCCGGTCCACTTCACGGAGGTGTCGGTTCTCAGTGGCCCCCGGCGGGAGAATTACAGCCTCCGGTGGCCGTACGTGACGGACTGGCTGACCACCCCGGAGGAGGAAGCGGCCCAGGCGGCGTACCTGGAGCGGTTCTATTCCGTGCTGTTCAGCCACCCCGACGTTCATGCGATCACGTACTGGGATTTCAGCGACCGGGAGGCGTGGCTCGGCGCGCCGACGGGACTCCTGCGGCGGGATATGACCCCGAAACCCGCCTATGACCGCCTGATGAAGCTGATCCGTAAGGAGTGGTGGACGAAGGCAACGGGCAAGACGGGCTCCACCGGACGCTATGGGACGCGAGTTTTTTACGGTGAGCATCGCGTGACGGCGACGGACGGGACGGGGAAGCGAGTCACTCAGACGGTGTCCCTCCCGATGGGGAGCGGCGCGCGGACGGTGACCCTGACCCTCCCGTGAGAAGGCCGATTTGCCAAGGCCGATTTGCGATTGGCCCTCCCCCGGCCCTTTCAGGAGCAGTCGATAGGTCGGAGTCTCGCCCTCTCAAAGGCTGGATTCGAGGAAAGGGGGAATTCCAAACTGTCGCCCCGAAGAGAAACCCATCAACGCGATCTGATCTTCGTATATGCGATCTGATCTCCGTATACGCGATCTGATCTCCGATACGCGCGAGAGGGCTATGAGACGACCCATCCCCTTTGCAACGCTTCTGCTGGCGCTGATGGGCGGCGCGATGCCCGCCCAGGCCCAGTCGCTGGATGTCCGGGTCTCCGCCCCGGACCGCAGCTACCGCGAAACGCCGATCACCTTCACCGTTCCGTCGGAATGGGTCCCGCCGATCCGGCTCCCCCGGCGCGGGGATGTCCTCGCCCAGGTGGAGTCGGCGGGACCGGGACGGACGCAGGTGACGTTTATCGTGCCGGACCTGAAGCAGGGGGAGTCCCGCACGTATCGACTCTACCCCGCGAAGGCCCACTCCGGCAGCGGCGTGGAAGTGAAGCGCGACGGGGCGAATGCGGAGATCCGGGTGGGGGGCCGCCTCTTCACCCGCTACGATACGACCACCGGGCCGAACAAGCCGTACTTCTATCCCCTGAACGCCCCGGACGGGCAGCAGATCGTCCGCCACGGGCCCATCGAGAAGCGAGAGGGCGAGACGACGGACCATCCCCATCACCGGGGCCTCTGGTTCACCCACGGCGACGTGAACGGCGTGGATTTCTGGCTGGAGAGCAAGGGGGCGGGCAAGACCGCCCACACCGGCTACGAGGCGCTGGAGAGCGGACCCGTGTACGGGCTCATGCGCGCGAAGACGGACTGGCTCGCCCCGGACGGCAAGAAGATCGCGGAGGACGCCCGGACGGTGCGGGTCTACAACACCCGCGACGGGCAGTTGATGGACTTCACGATCAATGTCACGCCGGTGGGCGGCCCGCTCGTGTGGGGGGACACGAAGGAAGGGACGTTCGGGCTGCGCGTGGCCGACTCCATGCGCGCGAACGCGGGGAAGGGGAAGATCGCCGAGGGGCAGATCGTCAATTCCGAAGGCGTGAAAGGGGCCGCCACCTGGGGCAAGCGCGCGGCGTGGGTGGACTACTTCGGGCCGGTGGAGGGGAAGACCGTCGGGGTGGCGATCCTGGATCACCCGTCGAACCTCCGGCATCCCACGTACTGGCACGTCCGCGACTACGGCCTGTTCGCGGCCAACCCGTTCGGGATTCACGACTTCGATCCCGCGCAGAAGAGCAACCGCCGAGCCGGGGAAGTGACGACTCCGCTCGGCCAGAGCCAAACGTTCCGATACCGGCTCTACCTCCACAACGGCACGACGGAGGACGCGAAGGTTGCCGACGTTTGGAACGCCTATGCCACCCCGCCCACCGTGACGGTGCTGAAGCCGAAGGGGAAGAAGTAGCCAGGATGCCCGTCTTTGACCTCTCCCGGCAGCCGACGAAGGAGATCTTCCCTGGGGTCACGATCACGACCGTCTGGGGCGAGCGGATGATGATGTCGTTCGTGCAGTTTGAAGCGGCGGGGGCGGCGGTGCCGGAGCACGCGCACCCCCACGAGCAGATGGGGATGGGCCTGGAGGGGGAGTTCGAGCTGACGATTGCGGGGGAAACCGCGCTCATCCGGCCCGGCGACCCCTACTGGATACCGGGTACCGTGCCGCACAGCGCCCGGAGCGTGAACGGCTCCGCCCGCGCCCTCGATATCTTTCATCCCGTGCGGGAGGAATACATCATCGAGCCGGAAGGGGTAGATTACGCCGCTGCCTACCCGCAAGTCGAG
>JAHWJO010000199.1 GCA_019348365.1 Armatimonadota bacterium
CCCGGATCGAGCGGTTGGACAGACGAGCTGAAACCTGACCGGCGCGGGGGAGCGCGGAGCAGTCGGCGGTGGTCGCGCGAACCCTCCAGGAGGAGGGGATACAATCAGATTGAAGTCAAAAGTAAGCAGCCGAAACGGGTGTAGGCGTTTTTACTTATTTGTGTTAGAATAGGGTATCGAACCGGGGATTGGCCCCGGCGATGACATCAAGCGACAGATTTGAGCACCAGGTGATACGTAGCCACGGCCACTCCACCTCAACTTAAACTGAACACTTGAGGAAGGATATGCCTACGATGGCTACCTCAACCGGAACCGTGAAATGGTTCAACGAAGACAAGGGCTTCGGCTTTATTGCCAACGATGACGGAAGCGGCGACCTGTTCGTCCACTTCTCCAACATCATGGGCAACGGCTTCAAGACCCTGCGTGAAGGCGAGCCGGTTTCGTTCGAAGCCGCCGAAGGCCGCAAAGGCCCCGAGGCGACGAACGTTCAGCCCCGCTAATCGCTGAGATTATTCGTATCTCGGATCCCCACTTCTTTTTTAGGAGTGGGGATTTTTTCGTCACAACGGTATCCTCAACAGAAACTAACAGTGAACGGAATGACTTCATCAGCTGTTCTCCGGTTCGGGAGGTCTCTTGTCGAATACATCCCCAGACCAGTCATGATAGAAGTTCCGCAGAGTGAAATCTATCATGACTGGTCCAGTCGCTTCATCTTTGGAGTGGCCACGAAGCTCCCATAGCCCCCCATCATCCGATCCCATCGGTCCTGTGACCGTCCAGTGTGGGAGAACTCTTTGACCTAGACATAAAGCGGAGAAGACGGCCTCACGCACGTCCTGAGTGTCGATCCGAGTAGTAAAGCCGATCTCGAATAACGAATTGTCCTTGAAGTAGCGTTCGCACAGGCGCAACACTATCTTTGTCCTCAGCGTCTCCTCCATTCGCTTAAGAAACTTCTCCGCTTTCTCCTTGCGGTTTGCACGTAGGAATACGACCCAGTCCATCTCGAAATGGGGCAACTTTAAGGTCGTGTGCTTCCCCTGCCGGACGACCTCGGAGTTGATAAACTCAGGGCTCTGACTCGACCAGTAGATGTAGCCCTCAGAAGTGAAAACAACGACATTCCATGCCTCCACTTTTTGGGCTTTTTGAACGGCTTCAACAGGCGAGCCTATGCCATCGATAAAGGTCTGATAGGGGTGTCCGCGCCCCTCTTGCTTTGCAACATAAAAGGTCATACTTAAGCGTTCAGCCGTTTCTATGTCATCTTTTGGAATCTTCATACGAAACCGTCCATTCCCGGCAAGGAATCCCTCCTTACTTAGCGAACCTTTCGTTACAACCCCTGCCACCCATAGACTTCCCTTGTCTTATGAGATAATCCGGTGGCTACATGGAAGAGAATTAAGGCAGATGAGGAACGGCGCGAGATTCCTTCCCTCTTTCAGTTTCTCGGTTTCCACAAGGATCCTTTCAGGAGAAAAACGATGTTCGAGCACAGGCAAAACACCGGCCCCAAGCAGTGGAGCCGAATGGCAGCGGGACTCCTGCTTTTCGCAGGCGTCCTGTCGCACCCGGCTTCCGCCCAGGATACACAGCCGATCCTCACCACGGTGGCGGGAAACGGCGGAGCGGGAAACGGCGGCGACGGCGGCAAAGCAACGGACGCATCAACAGGTCTTCCCATAGGACTGAAAATTGACCGGTACGGGAATCTTTACATCTCCAATATCGAAAGTCATCGGATTCGGAGAGTCTCCCCCAGCGGCATTATTTCGGCCCTTCAGGTTACCCCTGCGGGTTTCAGCTTCAACCAGCCGTATGACATCGATATTGATGCAGAGGGAAATCTTTATGTGGCGGACTCCCTCCATCATCGCATTGTAAAGATCGATCCGACAGGCGCTGCCACGATCATTGCCGGAATCTCCAATTCAGCAGGACTCTCGGGCGACGGAGGTCCGGCAACATCGGCGCAATTGAACGGCCCTGTTGCCCTGGCTCTCGGCCCGAACGGGGTGATCTACATCTCCGATTATCGCAATAACCGTATCCGCAAGCTGACTCCCAGCGGCAACGGCTACACGATCTCCGCCGTCGCGGGGGCCGGGCCCGGCAACCCTCCCAACGGGGGTTATTTCGGCGACGGAGGCCCCGCCACCCAGGCGCACTTGAACGGCCCCCACGGTTTGGCCGTGGACCGCGCCGGGAACCTGATCTTTGTGGACCATTTCAATAATCGAATCCGCATGATCACGCCGGAGGGAAACATCACCACCCTCGCCGGAACCGGCTCCACGACCAGCTCCGGGGATGGGGGACCAGCCTCCAGCGCCGGAATCCATGGGCCGTCGGACGTGGTGCTGGATGCCGCCGGAAACCTCTACATCGCGGAATACGCCGCCCATAAGATCCGGAAGGTAGCCCGGAACGGCACGATCTCGACCGTGACGGGCACCGGCGAAGCAGGATCTGCCGTATCGGGCGCTGCCGCGAGCGGAGCGAAGATCCATAGCCCTCACCATGTAGAGATCGACGAGCAGGGCAACCTCTACTTCACCGATTACGGTAACAACCTCGTCCGCAAGGTCTCGAACGCCGTCGTCGTCACGCCGGGTCTGCGGATCAGCAAGATCGGCGGGTTCGACGTGCCGGTCTACACCGTCGGCTCGGCCACGGCGGCGGACATCAGCCTCCCCGTCGGCACCGACCCCAGCAGCGTCCCCGTGGAAGTGACGGGCGCGGGCATCAGCGACGGCGTGAGCGTGCAGCTCCTGAAGAACGGCGCAGACGCGGGATCGGCTCCCCTCTCCGCAGGCAAAGCGACGTTCACCACCGCTCTCTCGTTGAATAGCATCACCGTCCTTCAGGCCAAAGCGACGGTCACGCTGACTGCTTCCGCCCGCCAGGCGCTCCCGAAGGTGAAGGGGCATGAGCTCGTCAAGATGGAGCTGACTGCCTCGCTGGGAGGGCCATCCGCCATCCGGTACCTCAGCAAAGAGGGGAAAGGCTACACCCTGGCCGAACTCCAGGCCCTGGCCACTCCGGCAAGAAGGAGCTAGGCCATGCGCCCCTACTCTAACCACAAAGTCTGCGTGCCGCCGTCTTCAGGGGAGGTCCACCGTCAGCCCCTCCCCCTCCGTGCCGTGCTGATCTCCGGGCTTGCCGTTGCTTTCTTCCTGGGAAGGGTGGACGATGTGAGGGCGGAAGACATCCCGGTTAACACCCGGCCCGTGAGCGTGAGAATCACTCCCCCGGAAACGGCTTCCCGCGCGATCCAAACCCGACCGGTCAGCGTGCAGATCCTCCAGCCCCGGCCCAACGTGCTGATGGAATCCCGGAGCGTGAGCATCCAGGTCGGCGTACCCCGCTACGGCGATCTCGACTTCAATGAAGCCGTCAACGTCCAGGATGCGATCATCAATCTGCAAATTGCCGTCAAGATCGTTTCGCCCACGGTCATGCAAAAGCTGGTCGGCGATGTGGACCTCAACAACGAGGTCAACGTCGTAGACGTCATCAAGATCCTGCGCGTCTCCGTCGAGCTCGATCCGCCGTTCCCCGACTTCCCCAAGTGAGCTGAACAGAAACTCCTGAAAAACAAAAGGCCCCCTGTCCAATCGGATGGGGGCCTTTTTTAGCTTTAACCGAAACCGTTGATTAACGTTCGAGAGGGTGGACAGGTCATCGGTAAAGCCGTTCCGTCGGGCGCGGCGAAACGGGAGAGGATCCCACCTGGGTCGTGTCGTTCCGTTTCTGAGCCACGTACCACCCCAGGATCACCGCCCCCACCATGCACGGATAGATCGTCCACATCAACGGCCCGATCCACGAGAGCGGCATCCGGGCGAACATCCGCAGGTACACCGTGTACATCAGCAGCAGGAGAAAGAAGAAACCCAGCCCCATCGTAACGACGCTGAGGGCGTAGCGTCCCAGCTCCTCCAGCCGTCCCGCCACGTAACCCGCGATGACGCCGCTCCCCAGGCTGAACAGGACGAAGGAGAAGATGCTGAGGCTCAGCTGTGATTGATCCATCCAGGCTTCCATGGGTTTCGGTTTTACTCCTCTCGTTGCGCTCCGATCAGTGAACCACCATGAAGAAAGATACCCCGTCCCCCTGTCCGTGCAACAATATTGTTACAAACGCAAAAAAGGCTGCGACGTGAGAGTCGCAGCCCTTTTCCACTTCTATCGTGCGGGTTCCTTCCCTGAGAGGGTTAGAACCGCTTCTTTCGCTTGGGACGCACCTGCGCGCGGGTGCCGGCAGGAGGCGCCGTCGGGCGAGGGGAAGCGCCCGGAGCGCTGGCGGGTGTCGTAGTCGTCGCGCCGTCTCCATCCGCGCCATCGTCCGCCGCAGGCACTCCCGCCGTCGGAGGGAGTCCGGCGGCGGTCGGGGCCGCGCCTGTCGCCGGGGAGGGCCGCCGCTTCACGTCCGGTGTCGTCGCCTTGCCCGGAACCTCGGCCAACCGCTCGCCGGTCCCCCGGCGGTCCCACAGGTAAAGCAGCTGGCTCGCGTTGAAGATCGAGGAGTAGGTCCCGGCGATGATTCCGATCAACATCGCCACCACGAAGAGCTTCAGGCCGGCGCCGCCCAGGAACAGCAGCGCGAAGAGCACCAGGAGGACGGTGATACCGGTATTGATCGACCGGGTGAGCGTCTCGTTGATGCTGCGGTTGATGATCTCCCCGAAGTTGGCGTCTTTCGCCCGGTTGCGCCAGTTCTCCCGCACCCGGTCGAAGATGACGATGGTGTCGTGGACGGAGAAACCGATGACCGTCAGCACCGCCGTGACGAACAGGCTGTCCACCTGCCACCCGGCGTAGTACCCCATGATCGCGAAGATCCCCAGCAGCAGCAGCACGTCGTGGATCAGCGCGATGATGGCGCAGACCCCGTACTTCAGGCCCGTCTTGAAGCCCGCCGACTGGAACTGCCACGCCAGGAAGATCAGGATCAGCACGGAGGCGTACACCACTGCCAGGAACGCGTTCTTCACCAGCTCGCGGCTGATGCTCGGCCCGACGAGGCTGTAGCTCAACTCCTTCACGTTCGGGAACTTGGTTTGGAGCGCCTTAAAGGCGGCGACGCGCTGCTCAGGCGTCAACTCCTCCGTCCGCACGAACGCATCCTGCTGCTGAACGGTCCCCTCCGTCAACTGGATCTGAACGTCCTCGATACCCGAGGTCTGGAAGGTCTGCCGGATCTGTTCGGGGCTGACGCGTTGCGCGAAGCTGTACTGGATCGCTGACCCGCCGGTGAACTCGATGCCGGGCCTCAATCCGCCCATGGCGAGGAAGACGATGCCGGGGAGAATCAACCCGAGGCTGATCCCGAAGTAGAGCCACCGATGCTTGATGAAGTTGAGCTGGGTCCGCCCGGCGCGGTTGACCCAACCACGGGTCACGCCGAACAGCGCGGGCCGGTTCGCCATCCGCTCCGTCACGATCAGGTGGAGGAGCGTGCGGCTGACCGTGATGGCGGTGAAGAAGGAGATCGCCACACCGAGGGCCAGCACCAGCGCGAAACCTTTGACGGGTCCGGTGCCGAACATCCAGAGGATGGCGGAGGTGATGATCGTCGCCAGGTTGGAGTCCCGGATGGAGGGGTACGCCCGGCGGAACCCGGTGTCGATGGCCGTGTGAATCGTCCGGCCCGCCCGCATCTCCTCTTTCATCCGCTCGAAGATGAGCACGTTCGCGTCCACCGCCATGCCGACGGAGAGGATGAAACCGGCGATGCCCGGCAGGGTGAGGACCACGCCCAGCAGCTTGAACGCCGCGAAGGTGATGACGGCGTAGAAGAAGAGCGCGAGGACCGCTACGACCCCCGGCAAGAAGTAGAACGCGACCATGAAGACGCAGATCAGGGCGAGGCCAAGGATCCCGGCCATCTTGGTGGCCTGGACCGCGTCCTGCCCGAGCGACGCTTCGACCTCTTCCATCTGGACGATCTTGAGCGGCACAGGAAGGGCGCCCGCGTTGAGCAGGTCCGCCATCTCCACCGCCTCTTTCAGCGGCGACTGGCCCAAAGTGATCTGCACCTGGCCGCCGGGGATCTCTTCCTGGATGACCGGCGCGGACTGCACCTTGCGATCATAGACGATCGCCATCTGTTCCTTGACGTGCTTGCTGGTGAAGTCGCGGAACTTCTCGGTCCCTTCGCGGTCCAGCTCCAGCGTGACGACCGTGCCGCCTTCCGGGGAGAAGGTGGCCTGAGCGCGCCCCGGCATCAGGTTCCGGCCCGTCATAATGATGTTGCTCCGGTCGTTGTAGAGGATCTGCGCCTCGACCTCTTCCTGGGTCAGCGTCCGGTTCGTCTGGCGATCCGTAAAGGTATTGCCGGCGGTGTTGAATTTGTAGCGCCCGAAGGGGTTCTTCTCGCTTTCCACATCCTTCAGGTAGATGAATTCCAGCTGAGCCGTTTTAATGAGCGTTTGAATCGCCGAGTTCTTATCGAGGGGAGTCTGCTTGTCCTTGCTCCGCTCGGCTAGTTCCACGATGACCTGGTTATTGGCTTTGGGCTGGATGACGGGCTCGCTGACGCCGAGCGCGTTGACTCGCCGGTCCAAAACGTTGATGACCTGCTGCTGGGTTTCGGCGTTGATCTCCTTCACCGCTTGAGTCGGCTGAAGCTCCATCACCACGCGGACCCCGCCGGCGATGTCGAGGCCCTCCTTGGTGGGCCACTGCTTCCACGGGTCCGCCAGAACGACGAGAGCGGCAATCAAGAGACCCAGGATGACCAATCCCCAGGTCTTATTATCCATACGCAAGAAAGTGCTCCTCCTCAATCGAGCCGCCTGACGGGCTCATTGATAGCGATCAACTAAAATAATAGAATCCGTAAGATTTCGTAAGGGAAGGATGACCGTGAGGCCGAACTGGACAGAGGCTCAGGCGGGAGCGGGTACCGGGGTCAGGACATCGGCATTTAAAGATCGGCTGCGGGACTCCCGTTCCCTACCGGGTATATCGCCTGTAGGGATATTCTTTCTAAGGAAATCGGGGAGGCTTGCAGGCGACGAAACAGGCGGTACAATCCACGGCCCATTATACGGAGGCGGGTTCTACAAGTCAAGGTAGGGACGCGCCGCCACGGGGCTGGGATCACTCCTTTTGACCGGCGAATGTATTCGCCGGGCAAACGCAACGACCCTGAGAGGAGAAGGGAAAATGGAACTGAACCCCGCGCAAATCCGGCAGTTCCGCGAGGAAGGGTATCTCGCGATCTCGGATTTCTGGACGGAACGGGAAGTCGCCGCGATGCGAGCGGAGCTGGACCGGCTGAAGCGGGACGGATTCCTCCGCAACGTCGCCACCGATGGCGACGGCACGACGCACTCCCGCACGGTGGAGAACCTGCAGCTCTGCCCCATGTATAACCGGAGCGATTTTTACCGCGCGATGCCGTTCGCGGAGAAGGTGAAGGCAACCCTCTCCCGGTTGATCGGCGACCCCGTGCTCCAGCACCTCGACCAGGTCTTCCTGAAGCCGGGAAAGCACGGCGCGGGCACCAACTGGCATCAGGACAACGCCTATTTCCGGATCAGCGACCCGCTCAGGGGCACGGCCATGTGGACCGCCGTCCACGATGCGACGGTGGAGAACGGGACGATCCACGTCATTCCCGGCAGCTTCCGCGAATCTTACGAGCACAGCCGGGACCCCTACAGCGATCACCACATCCGCTGCTACCCGCCCGAGGAGCGCGCCGTCCCCATCGAGCTGCCCGCCGGGGGGGTCGTCTTCTTCGCGTACGGGGTGGCCCACTGCACGAAGGCCAACACCACGGAGAAGGAGAGGGCCGGGGTCGCCCTCCATTTCATCAATGCCGGGGTGGACGGCGAAGCCCAGGGCGGCTTTGCC
>JAHWJO010000664.1 GCA_019348365.1 Armatimonadota bacterium
GAGACGATCTCGCGGTTCTCCCAGGTCCCCTTCTGGAGATACAGGTACCCCAGCTTTGCCATGTCGCGAGCGGTGAGCCGGAGCCCGCCTGATCCCCACGCCGTTCCGGTGGAGTCGATGGGCCACTGATACTCCTGGATGCCCAGCGGACGGAAGAGATACGTTTCGGCGAACTCCGCCGCGTTCATGCCGGTCGCCACGTTGATGATCCGGGAGACGACCCGGGGGGCGCCGGAGAAGCGGAGGTTCTCGTCGGGATCACCCAGGGGGGGAAGATCGAGGGTGAACTGGGGATTGTTCCTGCGTTTGTCCCATTCTTCGTAATCTTCGCTGAACAGCAGGCCCTCTTTCATTGTGAGGAGTCGCCGGATCGTGAGGAAATCCTTGACGGAGCTTTTGAGAGTCGATTCCAATTCGGGGAAAAATTCGGCGATGCTCTGGTCGGCGCTCCGGAGATATCCCTTCCGGAGGGCGATCCCGACTACAATAGAGAGAACGCTCTTGGTGGCCGATGCAATCCGGTGCAGCGATTCGGGGTCGCAGCCCTGATAGTAGCGTTCAAAAACCCGGTAGCCGTTCCGCACGAGGAGCAGGCTGTAAACGTTGGGGCGGTTCTCCTTGATGTAAGAATCCGCCTCGACCAGCTTCCCGGAATCCATTTTCTGTAATTCCGGCAGCGACTCGGCCCAGGCTTGCGTCGGCCATAAAACAGTGCTCATGAAGGATGCGTTCTCCAGAGTCGGAAGGGTTTCGGCGAAGGTCGGATCAGTTCAGGCAGGAGGGAAAGGAAGATGACCGGCGGAAGAGAAAACAGCTTTTCGTGAGTTCCCCCTGCCCCCTGCCCCAATTATACGGGCCACGCGAGAAAAAAGGAAACGGAAGCGCAGCAAACCGCTATCAGTGGCCGGTTGCCCGGTTTCCGTAAGAGCATTGGAGTCTTGCGTCCCCTCCGATCCCACCGACCACTGTCCACCGACCACTGACCCACAAGGAGGTCCATCATGTCGTATCGCCTTGCATGCAATATCGCCAGCTACGGATCCTACCGCGAGAACGCGTTTGCGCACCTGCAATCGCTCGGCGTGCGCTACGTCGAAGTGCCCATCCCGCCGAAGGATCAGGTGAATGCGCTGGAGGAGGCGTTGGAGCAGCACAATCTGACCGCCTCCACCCTCATGGCGGACTGCCCCCTCCAGGAGGAGGATGTCGCCGAGAAGTTCCACCACGCCCTGCACGTCGCGAACCGGTTCGGCGTCGGGATCCTGTTCGTCAGCGTCAATTCCAAAGGCATCACGAAGGAGATCGCCTACGAGCGGCTCCGCCAGGTGGGCGATGCGGCGGCGGACCATGGGGTGCGGATCGCCGTGGAGACCCATCCCGATCTCGCCAATAACGGGCGGGTGTCGAAAGAGACGATGGAGGCCGTCGATCATCCCGCCGTGGGGATCAACTTCGATACAGCGAACGTCCTTTATTATGCCGACGGCCCGACCGATACGATAGAAGAGCTGAAGAAGACCCTGCCGTGGGTCATCAGCGTCCACCTGAAGGACTATTCCGGCACCGGCCCGGAGCAGTGGGCGTTCCCGACCCTGGGGCAGGGGCATGTGAACTTCCGCGAGGTGTTCCGCCTGCTGGAAGGGCGGGGCTACGACGGCCCGGTCACGCTGGAGATCGAGGGGGTGCAGGGGGAGGAGCTTTCGGAAGAGCAGATGCAGGAGCGCGTGGCCGAGAGCGTGCGCTACGCCCGGTCGGTGCTGGAGGAGGTCGGCTGACCGGATCGGGGGAGAGCGGAACGGTTCAGAAGGAAGTTCTCGGCAGGAGGGAGGGGGGACCTCTCCCCCAGCCCCACCCCGACGGGGGGAGGGGAGTCGAATCCGTTCACGGATCGGTTCCTTACTCCCTTGTACCTTCTTCCTTACGTGGGCCAAAACTCGGATCTGAAGCTATTGGAGCAGATCCATCATCTCTCTGAGAACTCTCTGATAAGCGCCTCACCCGTCACGGAGGCGCAAAAACCCCTGTAGGAGTGGGAGCGCGAGGCGAGGGAAAGAGGTCCCCTACATGGAGGCGCTACTTAGAAGAAACGGCTTCTTTCTCGCCTCGCCTCTCCCCTTCGGAGGGGGATCCATTGACTGCGGATGACGAATGATGATCGCCTTTTTGATGAAGGACATCAGGAACGAGTGAACGGCCAGGGAACGGCGCAGCGCCCCAACGGGAGGACCCCTT
>JAHWJO010000665.1 GCA_019348365.1 Armatimonadota bacterium
ATCACCGAGATCGGAGCATCGGAGGTGACCGCACAGCCCTTGAGCACAACGTATCCGGAAACGGAATCCCCCTTCCCCGTGCATCTCTTTCAGGCGCTGCTCAAAGGGGAAAAACTCGATTGGGTGGTGGAGAAGGCGACGGAGCTGGGCGCGACCGCGATCACCCTGTTCCCGGCGCAACGCTCGGTGAAGCAGGTGCGGGAGGAGCGGGCGGACCGGAAAACGCAGCGCTGGAACCGGATCGCGAAGGAGGCGGCGGAACAGTGCGGGCGAGTGCGCGTGCCGGAGGTGCGGCTGGCGGCCTCCATGACCGAGGCGCTGGCTGCGGCGGCAGGAGGGAAGCTCTTCATCGCGGATGAGGAGCAGGCAAGACCTCTCGCGCATGGAATCTCTCCCCAGGAGAGAAAGGGGAAGGTTCGGTCCTCAGGCTCGGAGGACACCGGCCCTGGGGGATTGCAGGGTACCCGGGACACCGGAAATGAAAGCCGCCCGATTGGCATTCTCGTTGGGCCGGAGGGCGGATGGACGGACGGAGAGCGAGCACAGGCCCGGCAATGCGGCGCGCAGACGATCTCTCTCGGGCCGCGAATCCTCCGCGCGGAGACGGCGGCGGTGGTGGCGCTCGCGAAGATTGATCTCCTGTAAGGCTCTTTCAGCCGAGGGTGGATCTTACATCTTGAACATTTGATCGGGGTTCCTGCGCTTGCGGGGCTTCTCTTCGGGCTGGGCGGCGAAACGGCGGTAGGCGTAGACGGCTGCGACGATGGCAACGGCGATCAGGAGGACGAGGACGGGGGTAGGCATGGGGCGATCTCCAATGGAACGGGAGGGCACAGCCTCTTCGGGATACAAAAAGACCGGCGAGTGGAATCCACTCAGCCGGTTTCGCCATTGATGTCCCAACGTATTGGCGACCAGGTGAAGCTGCGCCGGGAAAGAAAAATCTGAGATGTCTTATTCTCCCATGCTCGCCCCCTGCTGTCAAGGGAATTTCTTATGATCCTCGTCCCTTGGAACGCCACGGAGGAAGAGATCCTCGAACGGGTGCGGGACTGGGTGGAGGGGATCGCCTGCGGGGAGGTGGAGGAGGCGTTTCGCCTGCTGACGGAGGGGGTGGAGGATCGGTGGCAGCCCCGGCACTTGCAGTACATCCTGTCGAGCTATCGCTCCGACCTTTACCCCGGAGAGACGGAGTTTCGCATCACTTCATGGAAGACGGCCCGGACGGAGGGCCGCGAACCGGCGCGTAACGTGACCTGGTATGAGCCGAACCCGTCGTTCCTCGCGGTCATCGAGTACGATGTGCCCCTGAACGGGCGCTGGAGCGATCTTCAGGCGGTCTTTATCCTCTATGAGCGAGAGGACTCGGAAGATCGTCTACTCTGGCTGGAAGACATCGAGCAGGACTGGCGCAGTGCAGACTTCGGCTGAGTCACCTGAAGTTCAAGTTGACAAAAAAAGGGCTGCGACTTTACTTCATCCGCAGCCCTTCTCTCACTCATTCTCATGGCTCCCCGGAGCGACCTCCACAAAGGAAGTGGCCCGCGAGAACCGTGTCCAGCCGAGTTACTGGTTTAAGATAACCGGTACCCCGCTCAGGATGCCCACCACCGTCTGGTTGTCGGTGAGGATTTTGGCTTCGCGCAGCGTGTTGTTGAGCAGGTTCTGGTTTTCGCTCGCGATTTTATTGTTCTGGATCGCGTTGCGGAGGACGTCGATCTTGTTGTTGTTGAGGACGTTCTTCACGTCCACCAGATCTTTGGCGGTGACGTTCACGTCCTGGACGTTGACGTTGATCAGTCCCGACAGAAGAGCGCCGACGGTGGTCTTCTTGGCCTTCTTGGTTTTCTTCGCCGCATGGGCAGGCGTAGTGCCGATGAATGCGGGGGCCACCATCATGGTTCCAGTCGGCAGCACCGTCAGCGCCGCGGCTATAAGTGTTGATCGTAATTTCATTTTTTGTTCCTTTCAGATTTGCAGAGAAACGATCTCTGCGGAGTCTCGACAGACCATCCGGAGCGGTCCGCAGAAGAGATGAACCGTCATGCTTACGACCGCCGGGTTGCCTGATCTGCTTACGCCTCTTATTTACCTCGGGCTTTGGCCCCCCAAACCCTGCCTCCCTGATGAAGTCATGGGCCCCGTGCCCGGTGGGAGAGAGTATTTCACGCGTGGATTTTATCTTCAGTGGATGCTCTGAGAACCGTTCATCCCGGAAAGGAGACCTG
>JAHWJO010000666.1 GCA_019348365.1 Armatimonadota bacterium
TGCTCCGACGCGACGATTCGGGGATAGACCTTCATGCCGCCGGTCCGGAGGACGAAATCGTGGTAGCCGCCCCGGTACGAGCTGCCCCGGAGCTTGGAGACTCGAAGGCGCCGGCGTTCCGCGCCGTACGCCGGGATGAAATTCTCCAGCACCACCACGCCATAGACCAGGGTGGGGAGCTGGGTATCGCCGACCTCCGAATGGCGGTCGTTGAGGAGGAGCACGGTGATGTTCCGCCCCGCGAAGAACCGCTTGAGCGCCAGGATCTGCCGCCGGTACCGGAGGGGGTCGCGGGCCAGCAGGCGCAGTTCGGAGAGCGAATCGATGACGACGCGGGCGGGCTGAACCCGCTCGACCTCCGAGAGGATCGTTTCGGTCGTCTCGCCCAATTCCACCTCGGAGGGATGGAAGAGGGTGTACTGCGCGTCGGCGCGGAGGCTCTCTTCGGAAGCGGCCAGGTCGCAGATCTCGATCTCGTTAAGGTCCCAGCCATGGTTCTGCGCCACGATTCGCAATTCCTCCGGTGTTTCGGAGAGGGTCACGTACAGGCCGCGCTCCCCCTTTCCGATCCCCTCCCGGAGATAATGCAGGGCCAGGGTCGTCTTCCCGGCCCCCGGATCGCCTTCGATGAGATAGATACGGTTGCGGGGGAACCCGCCCCTGAGGATATGGTCGAGGCCTTCAATTCCGGTCGCGGCGCGCTCGTCAGCGGGAGATTCCGGCTGCGACATAGGGTGATGATCCTTCCCTCATCCATAAATGAAAACGAGTGAGCAGAACGTGCAAATCGGGATTATTTTAGCAAATCATAGAATGGAGGCGGCGGAAGCGTTCCCGGCTATTCTACCGGTATGCCGGGGGAGGAAAAGACGAAAGAGGAGAGATTGAGCAGGGCTTACACATAACGAACACCTTTTGTCATTCTCAGCGTCAGCGAAGAATCTGCGTGTATGCTTGGGTACTTCCTTGTACTCCCGTGTACGCCAGGGCTGAAACGCAGATTCTTCGCTGACGCTCAGAATGACAAGTCCTACCAATTCGTTGCGTAAGTCCCACAGAGAATGGAATGGACCCATCAATAAATTTGAATACCGATTTATGGCCGTTCTTAAACGTCACAGGGGAATTTCATTTTGAAATCCTGCGTGACGATCCACAGAAGGGCTCCCATTGGCCGCTTATTCACGCGAAAGGATTTTATCTGTATCTCTGATCCCTCTCTCGCCTAACCGAGCTAACGTTGTGCCTCTCCCCCGCTTCTGATATAATCGGCGTGTGAAACCGTCGCTTTTAGTCGTTCTGGGGGGGCTGGCGTGGGCTTCGTTCATGATCCCGGCATCCCCGGCCTCTCCCGAAGCTGCATCGCGCTCCCCCGCCGCGTTGAGCGGGACGCTCCTCCAGGCCGCGCGCTCCGTCGGGCAGGGCCGCGTGGAGGAGGCCTGGAAGACGTTCGCATCGATCCGCGAGGCGGCCCTGGGCACTCCCCCCTCCGCCTCCGACGGAGAGGATCTGGAACCGGCCCTGCTGGAGCTCGGGCGGCTCTTTCTGCTCTGGGAAAACCCGGAGGCCGCCCTGGACGTGTGGCAGGTGGCGGCGCAGCGCGGCAGCCGGGGCGCTCCCGACCGGATGGCGGAGGCGTTGGAGCGGAAGGGGTGGCCGGTCTGGGTCCACGCTCAAACCGTTCAAACGCTGAAGCTCAACGCCGAGGCGCTGCCGCAGGAGCCGTTCCGGGGCGCGGTCCTGGTGGAAGTGCCGGATGCCGCCCTTCCGGCGGGGAAGGACCCGCTCTACGAGAAGCGGTTCCGGCACAGCCTCGCGGTGTACCTGCCAGAGGAGCCCGGAACGGGAAACGCCAGACCGGGCGCGCTCTGCTCCTCTTCGGAGGGGGCGGCCCCGTTGCCTGAAACGGGCACCCTTCGCCAGCAGTTTTTGATCCATTACCAGAGGCCCGAGGATGCCGCGCTCGCCCGCAAACTGGCGCGAAACTTCGCCGCGCTGCACGGGCTCATGGGCGAACGGCTGGACAGCCGATCCCGCTTCGGCGAGGACGGCATCGTTCACGTCTGGCTCGTCTCCGACGGTGATGCGGGCGGCGAGCAGTGGAAACAGCACCTCTACTTTTACGATCTCGGGCGCTCCCGCTCCCACCTGGAATGGATGCGTGAAGCGGCCCACGAATACGGCCACGCGGTCCTCCCCGGCAGCAGCGGGTTCACCGCGCCGGAA
>JAHWJO010000200.1 GCA_019348365.1 Armatimonadota bacterium
TGTGAGGTATTTATCGAGAGAAATTTCCCCTCCCGTTTATCCCATTCCCCGGCGGGGAACGATTCAATCATCCATAAAGTCCGGCGCGAGCGTTTTGGCGCAGCGCCTTGTTCATCATTTCACATAGAATAAAAGTTTTATTGACTCCCGTCCGGGCGCGACGATGCGCTCCAGGCTTAAAAGGTGAACGATGGCTACCCTTCAATTAACGGCTAAACCCCGACCGCTGTTCCAGCAGCCGCTTCCGGAGGAGATTCGCGCCCTCTCGGCGGAGGAGACCGACGCTCGCATCGCCCGGGCCCGCGAAACACTGGGCGACCGGGTGGTGATCCTCGGCCACCATTACCAGCGCGACGAGATCATCAAGCACGCCGACTTCCGGGGCGACTCCTTCAAGCTCTCTCAACTGGCGGCGGAGCGCAAGGATGCCGATTACATCGTCTTCTGCGGCGTCCACTTCATGGCGGAGAGCGCCGATATCCTGAGCGCCGACCATCAGAAAGTGATCCTCCCGAACCTGAACGCCGGGTGCTCCATGGCCGACATGGCGGACATCTACCAGGTGGACGAGTGCTGGGAGAATTTGCAGGAGCTGGGCATCGCGGAAGACGTGGTCCCGATCACGTACATGAACTCGGCGGCGAATTTGAAGGCGTTCGTGGGGCGCAACGGCGGAGCGGTCTGCACCTCATCCAACGCCCGCGCGGTGCTGGAGTGGGCGTTTCAGCAGAAGCCGAAGGTCCTCTTCTTTCCGGATCAACATCTGGGGCGGAACACCGGCTACCGGATGGGCATCCCGCTGGAGCAGATGATCGTGTGGGACCCCCGCGAGGAACTGGGCGGCAACGAGCCGGAAACCCTCCAGGATTCAAAAATTCTCCTCTGGAAGGGCCACTGTTCGGTACATGGGCGGTTCACCGTGGATCAGATCAAAGAGGCGCGGGAGAGCTACCCTGGCATCCACGTCATGGTCCACCCGGAATGCCCGCTCGATGTGGTGCTCGCGTCGGACTACGACGGCTCCACGGAGTACATCATCAAGAAGGTCAACGAAGCGGCGCCCGGTTCGAAGTGGGCCATCGGCACGGAGATCAACCTGGTGAACCGGCTCGCGCAGGAGCACCCGGACAAGACGATCTTCTGCCTAGACCCGGTCATCTGCCCCTGCTCGACGATGTACCGCATCCACCCGCACTTCCTGCTCTGGACGCTGGAGAACCTGCTCGACGGCAAGGTGGTGAACGAGATCAAGGTCCACCCCGAAGTGGCGGACCAGGCGAAAGTGGCGCTGAACCGGATGCTGGCGATCACATAAATACGTAAGCCCGTCAATCGGAAGATCTTCCCTCCTGAGCAGGATAACTCCTCAAAGCGATAGAGTGATAAGCGACTCCTCAAGGGGTCGCTTATCTTTTTTGGGAGATTTCGATTGATTCCGTTACGAAATGAATTCGGCAAAGTACCACCCCTCATCGAACGCAGCGAGATCGTGAGTCTTCTGCCGTTGCCGTACGCCGTACTGGAAGGACGGCAGGAGGGCCGGGTCTGGGTGGACGATCCACATGCCCCGCGTACGGCTCTGATCACCTCCATCAGCGGGTTCCACTTCGTCTTCGGAGAGGTCTCGAATGTCTCCCGCATCCTGCAGATCCTCTCCGAAGACCCCTTCGAGTTTTACGCTCTGTTTGCATCCTCTTCGGCGTGGCGAGCCGCTTTGAACGAGTCCATGACGGAGCGGGATCAGCGGTTCGGCTTCCACTCTCCCCCCGGCGGTACGGGAGGCTGGCCCGACTGGCGGGAGCGGATTCCGGAGGGCTATGCCCTGGAGCCCCTCGATGAACGGTTGATGGAGAAGTGGTACGAAGGCCTGGACCCCTGGGTGTTCGGGATCTGGGGCGGGCCGGAGGCGTTTGCCCGAAGCTCGTTCGGATACGGGCTGCTGCACCAGGGCCGCTACGTGAGTTTCACCGCCGGGGGAGCCATCGGCAATGGAGAGGTGGAATTAGAGGTCGGGACGGACCCGGATTACCGGGGAAGAGGACTGGCGATGCTCACCGGTTCCGCGATCATCGAACGGTGCCGGGCCGACGGGTTGCGCCCCGCCTGGTCGTGTCACGCGCGCAATGCCGCCTCGTTGAGGTTGGCCCAAAAGCTGGGATTTGAACGCTGCGAAACGATCTACGGATTCGCGCCTTGTGTTTTAGGTCGATCCGAGCGGAACGGATCGGAAACGGATTCCGATCGGTAGAGGAAAAGCACACCTACTATGCAGACCCTCGTGCTTATCGATCCAGTTGGAGCTCCCGTATCTTCGCCGGTTCCAGGGCCCCCGCGCTGCCGATCCGGCTCCCGAAGATTTGCAGGCGGCGGATCTCCCCACGGAACTGCCGGTCGAGGCCGTGGCCGTGCATGGTCTCGTTGTAGTTGCCCAGAGTCAGGTTTGCGCTGTTGCGGCCCGTCACTCCGGCGTTATAGCTCGCGATCCGGTCGAGTTCCGCCGGACGGCCCTCTCCCCCGAAGTACCACCGGACGTTCTCTTTCGCTTTCGTTGCGTCGTACGTCACGGCAAAGAAGGTCCACTCCCCCACGCGCAGCTTGCCGGGCGAGCTGTCGTTCTTTACGCCATCGGGCCACTCGTTGACCGCCAGGCGCAAACGGCCGTCGTCGAGATGCACCAGGTCGAACCCGCTGGACTGCCCGTTCAGGTTGAAGGCGATGCGGTTCCCCCCGCTGCCCGTCTTCAGGCTCGTCGGTTTGACCCACCCGCTGATCGTGAAGAAGCGCAGTCCGTTGAGATCGGCGATGGGCTTGTCGCCCACGCTGACCCAGCTCCATGGCTCGGAGCCGCCGAACGTCAACGTGTCACCCGCGTGTTTCGCCGGGCCGTTGATCTTGAGGGTATGGCTGTCACCGCTGGAGAATCCGGCACGCACGAGGGGATCGGTGGTCGCGCGATCCACCGCGATGGGAAAGAGTCGGGTGGCGGAAGCCCCGCCGAGCTCGGTGACCGTCACGCGGGCGTTGTAGATTCCCGGCTCCCGATAGGTGTGCACCGGGTTCCGCTCCGATGAGGTCGATCCATCGCCGAAGTCCCAGCGGACCGAGCCGGGAGTTTCCACGCTGAAGCGCACCTCCAACGGGGCGGCGCCTTCCAGCACCGATGCGCGGGCGTTCACTTCGGGCCGTAGCTTTTCGCCGGGCTGGTAGGCCGTCAGGCGCACGAGGTAATCCGCCTGGGGCGGCTCGAACGCGAACTCCCCCGGTTGAGCGGAGCCGAGCGCGTCAATCTTCATCCCCCACGTATCGATGCCGTCCAGCTTGTAAGGCCGATTACCCGCGAGGCGGATCGTGGCCTTCGCCGTATTCGTGAAGTAGAGGAAGTAGGTGTCGCCCTCCCGGCTCAGGTGGTAAGCGCCCGGAGACGGCTCCTCCTGCGGCGTGAAGGCGTGGAAGGGGACCGCCTCCATGATCTTCTTGAGGAAAGCGATCCGCGCCGGGCTTTCGCCGTGGAGCGTACCGCCTTTCGACCACCAGAGGATATCTTGAGGGTGCCGGTACGTCTCGCCGTGGCCCACGTAGCCGCCTCGCATCGTACCGATCCAGAAACGCCGCGTCATCTCCTGCGGCGAGAGGTTGCCCCAGCCCTGCGGGATGGTCCCCTCGTAGCCGCACTCGTCCACCACGATGGGCTTGCGGAACTCCCTGCGCCACTGAAGAACGCTCGGGAGGTCGTGCCGCTGGATGCTCGCGTGCGTCACCCAGGGCTTCGTGTGGTCGTAGAAGCCGCGCATGTTGTGGATGCTCCGCAGCCGCCCGTGCGGGTCTTCGTCCTGGAGGATGCGGAAAAAGCGGTCCCAGTCCTCCATCGTTTTGTCGCCGCGATGGCCCTTCACGTCGTTCGGCTTCATCGCGTCGAATTCGTTCGCCAGCGACCACCAGACGTTGCGGAACGCGCTCAGGCGCGCGATGCAGTAGCGGAGGTAGCGGTCGTCGTTCGCATCGCCCATCTCGGCGAAGCCCCAGCGGTCGTAGGGGTGCCACAGGATCAGATCCGCCTCGATGCCCAATCGCTGGAGGTCGAGGATACGCCGCTCGAAATGCCGCCAGAAGGCGGGGTTGGGCCGGTTGAAATCGAACGAGCCGTCTCCCTTCCGCTCGAACGCGAAGAACGGCGGCTCGTTCTGATTGTAGGCATACGACTTCGGGAAGACGCAGAAGCGGATCTTGTTGAACGGCGAAGCCGCCAGAGTCTTCAGGGTCTGCTCTTGCAACGCCTCCGTCTGATGGGTCCAGACGTAAGCGGTCGTCCCCACCTGGAAATAAGGCTCGCCGTCGGCATACTCGAAGTGCCAGGTGTGCGCCACCCGTACGGGACCGTGGTTGCCGGAGGACGGCTGGACGGCCTTGAAAGAGCCTTTCTTTCCGTTCAGTTCGGGACGGTTGCTCTTCGTCTCGTAGCTCCACTCACCCGGCGCAGGAGGCATGAAGCGGACCTTGTAAGTCCCTTCGCCGTCCCAGAAACCGGGCACGACGACGCGCTGCTGTCCCTGGGTGAAGGTGGCGGAGAGCTGCACATTGCGGTAAGGTTGGCCTTCACGGGGACCATCGAAGCGGGCCTCATAATGGCTCCACTGCTCGACCGACGCTCCCATGGCAACCGCCGTCAGGAAGAGTAAACCGAAGCCTATAAGGAACGATTGAATCAACAAGAACGATCTCCCGGGAATGAGACACGAGTGAGACACAACGGGACGAATGGGGATCGGATGGAAAGGAAGTTCTCGGTGCGCTCTCCCGATCCATACTACCAAATCGAAGACGAGATCACCACTGCCTTACCCACCCTGCAACCTGCCCAAGCCTCGTACCTGGCTTTCTGGATTTTCGGCATGCTCCTGTCAGGCAGTTGCCTTCAGACGAAAGTCGCTGCCGCTCACTCCGCCTGTTTCGTCACTTTTTGGAAGGGGGAACGCCTTCCCCTGGCGCTCCAACAAATCTTCAAATCATGAAGAACCAGACACGGGTGTGCGTCTCTTTGAGGGATGTGTATCGGGGCGGCTGCGTCTCGGTGCGTGTATGAGATCAGAGGTGTCATAATCTAGCATTCCTACCTTCACCCTTCCTGGAACTGACATCAAAATTAAATTCCGGCCCGAACCTGAGCGGGAGAAAACGCAGTTTTTTCGCTCCAGGCCGTTCCGCTCAGAATGTCAGGGTGAGAGTCCGTTCCATTGAACAACTGTAAGAACAGTCAAGAGGAGATCGTTGCTACGACGACGCAAAACTACTTCCCCCATCACCGAAGCGTATCAATGGGACTTGCGTACCGCCCTGCTGGCAGGGTTCTACATGGGTTCCATCCAGCCCTTCCTCGCAAAGATCGCGCGCGGCGACCTTCACGCATCGGCGTTCCAGCTCTCCTTGATGATGGCGGCCCCGTTCATCGGGAACCTCTTCTCCCCCCTCTGGGCGCAGCAGATGGAGGGCAAATCGAAGATGCCGTTCGCGGTCTGGAGCTGGACCGTCGCGCGGGGGCTGCTGATCTTCCTCGCGTTCGTCTCCTCCTCCTGGCCGTTCGTCCTCCTCGTCGCCCTCTCCTCGATCACCATGACGGTGGCGACTCCCGCGTACGTCTCCATCATGAAGGACATCTACCCCGATACGCTGCGGGGTCGACTGATGAGCTACATCCGGGTGTTTATGCAGGGGATGGCGTTCATCACGGCGCTGGTTGTGGGGCGGCTGCTCGACCTGACCAGTTACCAGGTCATCTTCCCCATCGGGGCGGTGTTCGGAATCGCGGCGGCGTGGACCTTCAGCCGAATCCGGATTCCCCGCCGCGCCGAGCTGCCGGAATTCTACATTCGTCCTTCCATCAAGAGCACCCTCAATATCCTCCGGGAGGATCGGAATTACCGCTGGTTCGCCTTTTCGGTCTTCGTGTACGGGTTCGGGAACCTGCTGGTGCAGCCCCTCTACACGCTCTTTCAGGTGGACGTGCTCCACATCACGAACACGCAGGTCGCCAACATGGCGAACCTCCAAAGCATCACCGCCATCCTGGGTTACTTCTACTGGGGACGGTTCCTGGATCGCCGGGGGGCGCTGCCCACCGTGCTCATCAGCACGCTGCTGGTGGGCATGATCAACGTGGTTTACCTCACCGCCGGACGGGTGGAACACCTGTATCTTGCCGCGATCATCGCCGGAATCAGCTTCTCCGGGATCGAGTTGTCTTACTTGAACGCCACCCTCACGTTTGCCGACCGGAGCCGCATCGCCCAGTACCAGTCCATCCATTCCGCGCTGCTGGGGGTGCGGGGGACGATCGCCCCGCTGCTGGGCCCGGTGCTCATGCACGCGGTCGGGCTCCGGGGGGCGTTCGCCGTCTCGCTGGTGATGATCCTGATCGGCGCGGCCATGCAGTACTTCGGCGTTCGGGCGCGCTACGACGATGGCGAACCGGCGCCGGGTTCTCCAGACTCTGACGAGGACCGAGAGGCGGCCATGACGAATGCCGCAAAGCCGCAGCGCTGATGACCGCTGTTAGATTTCTGATAAAATCCCGTAAGTACGATCAGCCCAGCTCTTTGACCTCTCCTTCAGCCGCCGGGAACCGTCGAGCAAAGAACCCGAAGAAGCCTGTCGGAGAACTTTATCATCCGAAAGATCGTCAAAGCCCTGATAGAATACCTGTCGGATCCAACGGATCAGGACCTCATCTCACATGACATCCATTCGAACACATCTGCTTTTCATCGGTCTACTGACGGCCGTATCCATCCCCTCTCCGGCGCGGGCCCAGACCCCGGCAGCGTTTCTTCCTCCGGGCGATCTCACGGGCGACCTCCAGGTGACGATCCACGATGCGATCCAGGTCATGCGCTTCCTGGCCGGCATGAGGACGTTGGTGGGGGCGGAGAACGCCGCTGCCGATGTCGCTCCGGCCAGCAGCCCCGGACGATTGTGGGGGAACGGCCGGGTCACGGTGGAGGATGCGGTGCGGCTCCTGCGGCGGTCGGTCGGGTTGGAGCCGGACCCGTGGCCGGGCGGCCCCGTGACTCCCCCCTCCACGAACGGGTTGCGCCTGACGGTCTCTCCCTCGGGCAGCCCCTACCGGCTGACGGTGGCGAACGGAGTGCAGGTGACCGGATTTGTGCGGGATGAGCGGGGGAAGCCCTTCAGCGGCGTCCTGTACTACTGGAACTCCGCCCGGCGGCTGCTCGGGCAGGTGACGCCGGATACGGAAGGGAAGTTTGCCTTCCACGCGCCCCAGGGAATTTACGAGTTTTCCACTCTCACCCGCCACATCGATGCGACGACCGGGGCCGTCGTCGAGATCCCGCATGCAGGGATTCACACGCTGTCGGTCGCGCCGGGGATGCCGTCGATCCTGATCGCGCGCCCGGCGCTCCCGGCGCTCCGCACCGTCAAAGTCCGACTCACCAATGTTCCGATGGGATTCACGCCGGTCCGGGTGGAATTTCTAGATCTGGAGCGGCAGTTCGAGTTTGCGCCGCCGCCCGCCCTGGGCCGATCCTCCGCGATCAAAGACGGGGTGTTCACCCTGCTCGTCCCGAACGGCAATTACAAGCCCCTGGTCGTTCTCAATCGTAAGGACGAGAAGGGGAACGTGATCGGGACGGTGGCCGCGCTGCCGGCGCAGTCGGTGGGCGTGTTCCAAAACCGGGATTCCACCTTCGGCGTGCCGCCGCTGGGCAGCCTGAGCGGCACGTTCTCCATGACCGGCGTCAGCAGTCCCTCGGGCCGCGTGTTCGCGCAGACGGTGCTGGACACCCAGAACGGCGGGGGGGCGGAAGGGGGCAT
>JAHWJO010000201.1 GCA_019348365.1 Armatimonadota bacterium
ACACCCCCACCTCCAGCCACCCCACACACCACGCGCTCTACATCGCCGCCGATCACTTCATCCTGAAGGTCACTCCGGACGGGAAGATCTCGCGGTTCGCAGGGGGCGGCTACCCTGACTGGCAGAACGTAGGGGACGGGGGTCCCGCCGATCAGGCCAGCCTGAAAGAGCCGAAGGCGCTGGCGATGGACTCCCTGGGAAATCTGTTCGTGGCGGACACCGGCAACAGCCGCATCCGCAGGATCGACCGGAACGGCGTCATCACCACCATCGCGGGATGGACTCCCGCGGGGGACACTCGTGGTTTCGCGGGGGACGGTGGGCCGGCGGTCAAAGCGCAGCTCCACCACCCGGCGGGCGTAGCAGTGGCGAAAGACGGGAGCATCTATCTCTCCGACACGTTCAATCACCGCGTCCGCAAAGTGGACCCCAACGGCGTCATCACCACAGTGGCGGGCGGCGGCTCGGTGATCGGCGACGGCGGGCCAGGAAATTTGGCGGGACTCAGTACCCCCTCGGACCTCACGCTGGACGATCGGGGCAACCTCTACGTCGCGACCGAAGGCTATCACCGCATCCGCCGTCTCAACACGGACGGGACGATCACCACCGTCGCCGGGAACGGGCTGGGCGGCTTCTCCGGGGACGGCGGCTTCGCGCTTCAAGCCCGCCTCAACGCCCCTCCCGGCATCGCGCTGGACCCGGCGGGCAATCTCTACCTCGCCGATTCGGGGAATAATCGTGTCCGCAAGGTGATTCGGGCGGACCTCGTCTCCGCCCCGCCAGCCACTCAAGCCGCGCCGGGGGGATGAAGCCCTTCAGGGAGTTTCCATTGAGCGCTTCTTCCCTGCTCTCCGGAGACTTCGATGGGGACGGGAACCAAGACCTCGCGGTGCTCTCCTACTTCAACTCCGTCGGCGTGATGTGGGGGCGAGGCGACGGAAGCTTCGAGGAGGTGAAGCTCCTCAACGACCCCAACGGGGGGATCGCCTTCGTCATCGAAAATCCTCTCGCCATCGGCGTGGGCCGGGTCAATAGCGACTCCATCGACGACTTGGTAATTGTACAGAAGGATCGGTGGAGCTTCGTCGCCCCCGGCAACAAGGATCGCGCGTTCGGGAGAACGGGCGCCGTCGGATCGGGGGGAGCGTCTCCATTTCAGGGACACCAGGCGGAAGCCGTCACCCTCGCCGATTTCGACGGAGACGGGAAGTCGGACATCGCCCTCGCGAGCAGTGGCGGCGTGTTCTTCGTTATGGGAAACGGCTCGGAGACCTCCGTTCGCGCCTCCGAATTTAATATCATGGCTCTGGCCGCAGGGGACCTCAATAAGGATGGCATACCCGACCTGGTCTCGGCCAACCCCGGTTATCTCTTGTTCGGCCATCGGGGGGATGTGAGCGTCCTGATCGGCACGAAGGGGGGCCAGTTCCGGCCCGCCGTCCAGTACCTGGCGGGAGTCTCCCCCAACTCCGTCTCCATCGGGGACTTCAACAACGACGGCAAGCCGGATATGAACGTCGCCAACCGGGGAAGCCGCGACATGAGCGTGCTGTTTGGGCGGGGAGACGGGACGTTCGAGCCGGCCATCAACTACCCGCTGGAGATGACGCCTGATTCCCTGACCGTCGGGGACTTCAATAATAGCGGCGGGACGGATCTGGCCGTCCTGGACAAGGAGAAGAACACCGTCCGGATCTTCCTTAACCCGTACCGCACATCACTCCCCCGGCGGGGAGACCTGACGAACAACGGGGAGATCCAGGTGGATGATGTGGTGCTCGCCCTGCGGATCGCGGTGGAGATGACGTCCCCCACCCCAGCGGAGCTATGGGCCGGGGACGTGAACCGGAATCAGCGAGTGGGCGTGGAGGATGCGGTGCAAATCCTCCAAGTAATCGTGGGGGGGCGGCCGCCGTGGGAGTAGGGTAAGAGTGTCTGAGAAATGTTCCTTTATTGCGGCAGAGGTTCTGTCTTCCAACGTCTCCTTGAACCCTCTTCGACTCATGTCTCAAAACCTATCTCTGAAATCAAAGTCTGTTTTCCGTCGTGTGAGTCGGCTTTGCGGGACAAAAGAGGGATCAACTCGTGCGTGGCGTTTAAAAATGCCCGCCCCTGCTTCGTTCAAATCAGAAAAGATGTAATGCGGCAGCTTGGCTGTAGTGAACAGATCGTAATGCGTCTCCGTCACTCCCTGATGATCCAGGGTGATCTGAAACAGGGATACGTCTATACCGAGATAGGTTACTCGTCCGATTCGCCGTGAGGTGTGCATCTCTTCCTCCACAGAACGCAGAAAAGGAGCCGTGGACGGCTCCCTAGAGGAATTCTACCGTGTAGAAGAGAAAATGTACAGTAATTAATAGAGGGATCGATCTCATCTCCGATCCTTACTCTGACATTATGGGGCTTTTGCAAATGAACCGGGCGAACCATAGGCAGGTTTCTCCAATCCTTATCTCCGCGCTCCTGATCATAGGGACTCTCTCCGGACTGGAAAGCATCGCTCAGAAGGTTGATCGAACGTGGAGCGCTTCCCCGGCTGTAGGTCTGATTTCTGCCCAGTCCGAAATGGAGCGTGTCGCTTTCGCTAGAGTTTTCTTCAACGGATCTCAAAGGAACTCCGCCGTCGAGAGCGAGGGCTATTTCTCCAGGGATTCGAAAAAGCCCTTATTCACCACCGGCGTACAGACGATTCCGTGGCCGTGGACTCCTGTGGATCAGCTCCGGCCTGTGAAAAGCGGTCCGGGGCTCCTGATCGCCGAGCCTTCTGTAGTCAAAGCGGACCCGAAGCTGGCGGCGTTCGGAGCGGGGTGTGCGCGATGGCTCCACCTATTCGTGGGCGGTCAGGGAAGCATGGGCCAGACGCCGCTGTGGACCTCGGCGGATCGTGTCCGACAGGAGTTGGGCCGAAAGGACCTGCGCCTGACTCCAGAAGAGGCTAAAAAACTGGATCACATGCTGGGGATCAGCCATGTAGCCCTGGGCACGGTGACGGGATCGGAAAAGCAGGCGACGCTGACTTACCGGGTTCACTCTCTTCCCGGTCTTCAACCGGTGGGAACGCCGATTCTCTTGTCCGGCTCTGCCGAACAGATCGTTCTCGCTCTGCCGTCTGCCGCGCGGGAGATGGCGAAGCGACTCGAAGTGAGCTCGGCTTCGGTTCCCGATCGAGTGGATCTCCGACCCGATGAGTTGGGAGCGCTGGGGGGAGTTCCCCGGGTCCCCCGGCAGGAGCTGACACCGGCAATGCGCCAGCAGCTGACTCTCCTCTCCCAGCGGTCTCCTTTGGCCGGATTGCTCCTGGCCCATGGTAGTCCGAACACGGATCCTTCGAGCCTGATCCCTCTTCTGAAGACTCTACTGGAACAGGCGCCGGAAAACACGCTGGTCCTCGGTACGATCGGCTACAAAGTCGGGATCCCCTCCGCCTTCCCCGATTTGCGGGCGCAACTGGACCGCAGCCGCCAGAAGCACCCGAACAATTATCTCCTCTCCCTCTGCGAAGTCTGGCGGCAGCGGATGGACGAAAATCCGGAGAAAGAACATCAGGCGGCGGAGCGGGGGGTTCAAAGCGCTTACCATAACCCGGAAGCCTGGCTGACTCTGGGCTGGACGATCAATGAGGAAGCGGATCAGGTCCGTAAGAAACGGTACTTCCCGAAGCTCAATCCTGTTGAGGTGGAGTTCCTGGAAAGGGTTTATCCTCAGTGGCTAAAAGCCGTCTATCGCTCTGTGACACTGGATCCCCTCTACGGCAAGGGCTGGCTGCGCGTGTCCACCGCCGCCTGTTTCGCCGGGGCAGAAGAGCTTGCGGAACGGGCGTTCTGGAAAGCCGTCCGCCTGGAGAAGGAGGAGCGAGACGCAATCTGGTCGTGGGGTCTGCAGATGTATCAGCCGAAGTGGCTTGACGATCCCGTAAAGCTGGAAGCCGTGGCTCGACAGGCGGCTGAAGAATTCAACTACGACGAGCGGACCCGTTACATTATCTCCGCACTGAAGGAAAGCGGGAACGACGCGCTGGCGGAAGAGCTGTCGAGAAAGACGGGAAGTATAAGCAGATGAAGCCCTCTATGATCTACTTTCCTTTCCCCTCCGTAAGATAGCGAGAAAACATGTTACTCCTGAGAATGATTCCCGTTCTTTTATTCCTCCTCTTGGGATCGACAGGCCTGTCAGCCAGCGATATCCGTACGCTCTCCTTGCCGGCGAAAGACATTGTTTATGATCCTCTTTCGCAAAAGATCTATGCCAGTCTCCCCAGTATCTTCCGGCCCGGTGGAAATAGCATCGCCCGGATTGATCCGTATACCGGGTCCATCGAAGCGACCGTGTTCGTCGGGAGTGAACCGGGCAAGCTCGCTCTTTCCGATAACGGGCAGTATCTCTACGTGGCTTTGGAGGGGGCCGGAGCGATCCGGCGGGTCGACCTGAAGAGCTTTGCCGCCGGTTTGCAGTTCTCGCTGGGGAACGCCCTTTACGATGGATTTTACTTCGCTGAAGATCTCGAAGTCCTCCCCGGAACTCCGGAATCTGTCGCCGTCTCTCTTTACAAAAAAGGGGTCACCCCCCGCCATGCGGGGGTGGCGATCTACGACAATGGCGTCCGTCGCCCGAAGACAAGCCAGGACCATACCGGGAGCAACGTCATCGTATTTTCCGACACCGCCTCCCGACTCTACGGCCTCAGTCTGGAGATGAGCCAAGGTGTCCGAAGATTGACCGTTGACGAGTCCGGGGTCACGGAACTGGATGTCATTCCCAACGACATTCAGGCGAAGATTTTCTTTGGCTGGCTCGGCGATATCAAATATCATAACGGCCTGCTCTATTCACCTGGCGGCTATACCCTCGATCCGGAAAAGAAGAGAGGAGGGCCCTACTATGATAATCATGAGCATTTTTATAACGAAGGTCCCCTCTTCGAGTCTCAATTAATTGAACCCGATTCTAAATACGATCGCGTCTATCTTCTGTATAAATACGCTGGTAGAAATGCTAAAATCCATGTCTTTAAAATGGGAAGCCTGGGAAGCTCCAAACCGTTACGCACCCTGCAAGTGCCCGGCGTGACCGGGAAGATCCTCCGGTTCACCCGCTGGGGCGCCGACGGGCTGGCTTTTCTTACCGCCTCCGGGCAACTCTTTCTTCTCCGATCTCCCCTGTTCTTCCCTGCCGAACCCTCGGCGGACCTCTCCGTCGATCAATCAGCGATTCCGACAACGGTTTCTCGCGGGGAGACGCAAACGTTTACCCTCACCGTTAAGAATCGGGGGCCGCATACCGCAACCGGAGTCTCACTCTTCGATACTCTCTCGCCGGGCGTCATTTTCGTTTCGGCGGTCCCGTCTCAGGGCAGCTGTACAGAGAGCGAAGGCCGTCTGCACTGTTCCTTCGGCGAACTCGCAAGAGACGCCGTTGCTCTCGTCAACGTAAAGGTGAAATCCCTCGACGCCTGGACGATCCACAACACGGTTCGGGTTGTGAGTAAGGACGTTGAAGCGAACTGGACCGACAACGAGAACACACTCACAACGCTGGTTCATCACCGGCTGGATGCCGAGGATCAAGGCCGGATCGCCCTGCCGACAAACGATCTGATTTATGATCCGCTCCGCGACAAGGTTTACGCCAGCGTGCCCGAGAGTGCGGGAGCTTCAGGCGGGAGCCTCGCCATTATTGAACCCCGGAGTGGAACGGTGGTGCAGCGCCTCTCCATCGGCAAGGAGCCGAATCGGTTGGCGATCTCGGATAACGGCGAATACCTGTATGTCGGCCTGGACGGGGAGGCCGCCGTGCTCCGTATCGATCTTTCTGATAAGGAGAAATGGAAGAGATACCCGCTCTATCCTGCAGATCTGGCGGGGGGAGCGCCCTACGCCCTGGACATAGAAGTCCTTCCCGGCACACCGACGTCTATCGCCGTCAGCCGCGCCCAAAAGAATTACTCGGGGGTGTATCTGGTCATCATCGATGAAGGGGGTATACGCCTTGGGGCTCTCGATAATCATTTCCGCTACAGCCCCCGGCAGATTGAGCCTTCAGAGAATCCTTTCGTGCTCTACGGAACCAGCCATTCGAGCAGAAACGATCTGATACGCTATTCCCTGGACGCTATTGGAATGGCCCGGGAACAAGAGACTTTAGAGATCATTCCGGCATCGGATGATATCGAATACGACCGGGGCCGGTTGTTCACCAGCAGCGGGAAAATTCTCGATCCTGAAATGCCCGGGGTGCTGGGTCAGTTTTACGGCGTCCCCTCTCCCGCGCGCGTGGCTCCCGATGCATATACCGGGCGAGTCTTCTTTCTCGGTGGAGACGGCCCGACCCGTCAGATCCTCGCCTACAATCGTCGCACTCAAGTGCTGATCGGATCCATCCCGGCTTCCGGTGTTTCGGGCAAAGCGAGAAGCTTCATTCGCTGGGGGGGCGACGGGCTGGCCTTCCGCACCGATTCTGGTGAGATTGTTCTCCTCCGCTCTTCCCTCGTTCCGGAGGTGAAAAAGACAGGCCGCCTCTCCGTCACGCAGGTCGCCTCTCCCGATCCTGTCGGACTGGACGAAGATCTGACGTATCGTATCCGCGTTGTCAATGAAGGGCCGGACCCGGCAGAAAGTGTCACCCTGTACGATTATCTCCCGGCTTCTGTGAAAGTCGTTTCCGCCCGTTCGGATCGTGCCGGATGCGCCGATCTGCCGGGAAGGATCCGGTGCGACCTGGGCACGATCGCGGTTGGTGCCCGAGTCGAGGTGACGATCATCGTCCGTCCCCAGGTGGCCGCCCCCCTGTATAACCGTGTGAGGGTTGCGAGCGACACCTTCGATCCGGTGTGGGCCGACAACCTGAGCCAGTTGGAAACGAACACCCATTTTGCGCTCGGCCCGAATCGTCGGGGCCGCCTGGCGCTGCGGACTCGGGATCTCCTCTACGACCCGATTCGGCGTAAGATCTACGCCAGCGTGCCGGATAACTCGGGGGAGCGGGGAAACAGTATCGCCATTATCGATCCGTTTGCCGGCACCCTCGGCCCCTTCGTACCGATCGGGAAAGACCCTGGGAAACTGGCGATCTCGGACGACGGCCGATATCTCTACGTCGCCCTGAACGGAGCGGGCACCGTCCGGAGAGTGGATCTCTCCGATTTCAAGACGGACCTGGAGTTCAGTCTCGGCAGCAGTCCCAATTGGGGCGCCTATTTCGCCAGGGATTTAAAAACGGTACCAGGCCATCCGGAAACGATCGTCGTGCTGAAGATGCCGATGAGCGATCCCTACCGCTTGGGGGCGGTCACCGTCTATGATAACGGAATCCCTCGACCCAAAGAGTTAGTGGGAGAGTATGAGATCTCCTGGATCGGAACCGCCGATATTCCCGGCCGGGTTTATGCTTTCGGTTACAAAAGGATGGTCGGGGAAGGCTTCTTTCGGCTGACATTGGAGGAAGCCGGACTGATCGAGCAGGACTTCACTTATCAGATGAGTGGGGGCGAGATCGAGCAGGGCAGGATGTACAACCCCGGAGGGGCGGTGTATGACGTCGAATCTCGTGTTCTACTGGGAACCTATACGCCCGCGCCGGGAGTGCCCGCCCCGCTGGAGCCCGATACATCTGCGGGGCGGACCTTCTTCCTCTTTGGAGGCCACTATGGTTCGCATACCCTGAGGGTATTTGACCAGGAGACGTTTCTTCTACTGGATACCTTCTCCTTCCCCGATTCCGCCGGGTATCCCGGCAGCCTCATCCGGTGGGGCGCTGACGGGCTGGTGTATCGCACGGACCGAGATCAGGTGGTCCTGTTCCGAACTCGATGGCGGCTCCCCCGG
>JAHWJO010000202.1 GCA_019348365.1 Armatimonadota bacterium
TACCACTGCTCGGTCAGCAGCGGCTCGATGACGGTCTTGCACCGCTCGCAGTGGCCCACGGCGTGGGTGTAGTCGTCGATATGATCGAGGAGTCCCTGCGCTTCGAGATCGGCGACGACGCGCTTCCGGGCTTCGTACCGGTCGAGCCCGGCGTAGATCCCGGCGTTTTCGGTCATCGCGCCGTCCTTGCCGATGACGGTGATCTGCTCCAGGTCATTACGCACGCCCGCCTCGTAGTCGTTGGGGTCGTGGGCGGGAGTGATCTTGACGGCCCCGCTCCCGAACTCCGGGTCCACGAGCTGGCCGTCCGCCACGACGGGGATCTCGCGGTTCATGAGGGGGAGGGTCACGGTGCGCCCCGCCTCGCCTTCGTGCCGGGGGTCTTTCGGGTGGATCGCCACGCCCGTATCGCCGAGCATGGTTTCGGGCCGGGTCGTTGCCACGACCACGAAGCCGTTGCCGTCGGTGAAAGGGTAGCGGAGGTGCCAGAGATGCCCCGCCACCTCCTCGTACTCCACTTCGAGGTCGGACAGCGCCGTCTGGCAGGAGGGACACCAGTTGGTGATCCGCGTCCCCCGGTAGATCCAGCCCCGGTCGTAATAATCGACGAAGCTCTGGAGGACCGCCTTCACATATCCGTCGTCGAGGGTGAAGCGGGTCCGCCGCCAATCGTAGGTGCAGCCCAGGGTGCGGAGCTGCTTGAGGATGGTGCCGCCGTACTGCTCGGTCCAATCCCACATCCGCTCGAGGAACTTCTCGCGGCCCAGATCGTACTTGTTCAGCCCTTCGGAGGCGAGCGCCCGCTCGACAAGCCGCTGCGTCCCGATCCCGGCGTGGTCGGTCCCTGGCACGCAGAGGGTGTTGAAGCCCTTCATCCGCTTCCATCGGAGGATCGCGTCGTGGATGGAGTGCTGGAGCGCGTGGCCCATGTGGAGCTCGCCCGTGACGTTCGGCGGCGGGATCGTGATGCAGTACGACTCCCGCGTGGGGTCCGGCTCGGCGTGAAAGAATCCCTGGCGATCCCAGAATTCGTACCATCTCCCCTCCACACTGTGGGGCTCGTACCCCTTGGGAAGCTCGGCTGATTGTGGCGGGGCGGACATGGGCTGCTCCTTCTATTTGTACTTCACCGCAGAGACGCGGAGGCGCAGAGAGACCTCTTTAGCAACCGCAGATACACGCAGATAACCCATAGAACCCCTGAAGATGGAGGATAAAAGATCGCAGGAGCGGTCTATTCACCATCATCCATCTTCTATCCTCAAGGGGTTCTCTGCGCCTCCGCGTCTCTGCGGTGAATAACAGTAACAAAAAGAAAGCCCCCATCACCGGGACCCAAAGGGCCGGGCGAACGGAGCTTATCAGGAGGAAGGGAGTGGAAAAGCGATTATCTCCTGCCCGTTCCTCCGCCGGTAACGACGACTGTCAAATTGTTCAGAAAGTTTATCATAGGCGGTAGGGGATGAACGCTGTCGCTTTACCCTAGCATAGCGTATCCCCTCCCCCTCGTCAAATCCGTGGGAAGCCGGAGGTTAGAGCAAACAGAAAGGGCAGCCGGTGAAAGGCTGCCCCTGAATATCTGGCTGGGAACCGGACTGTTAGTCGTCGTACCGATCGTTGTAGTCGTCGTCCTCGTACCGATCGTTGTAGCGGTCTTCGTACCGATCCTCGTAACGGTCACGGTAACGATCCGTATCGCGGCGGGAGACGCGATCCTGGTCACGGCGGTAGGTGACCTTCTCGTTCTTGCCCTTGCCGGTCAGCTTGTCGAACCAGTCCCGATTCTGGGAAGCGCGGCGGCGTCCGGTGCGGTCCTCGGACTTCTTGGCGTCCTTGTACCGCTTGTAGGCGGCGGCAGCACCCGCTCCGGCGATGACGGCGTTCGTCGTCTTGCCCTTCAAGAGCTGATGGATGGCGACCGCGCCGACCGCGATGGCGGTGTTCTTGCGGCCCTCGGAGCTTGCCTGCGCCGGGCGGGCCACGGCCAGCGATGTGGTCAGCGTAGCAGCGAGAAAGACTCCGGCAGTGACTTTTCCAAACCCTTTCATACGGTTCCTCCAAAAGAAAGGCTCTCTCGCACCTGGCCCCCGGCATTTACCGGATTCGGATGGAGACTTCTCGCCACTCAGCTTACAATGAGGCCCGGCGTTATGAGAGATAAGACAATTTATAGATGACGGAACTCGGACGCCGGTTCCCTGTTTCGTGTGGCTCACAAGCCTCATTGCAAATCCGTCACATCTCCGTTTATTGTCTTCAACATCTTCATCGATGTTTATGCCCGAAAGAAGTATGAATTCACCTCCCGGAGGGTATGAGACTCAGACCGAGCACGTCATGATAGGTTGGAACGTTCACGCAGAAGGAGAGGAAAATGGCCCTGTCTTTTACCGCCGATACCGGCGCGTTAGCCAAATTCGATGAAGGAAAACGGAGGAGCGTGCTCGTGACGGGCGCGGGCGGGCGGATCGGCTCCTACTTCGCCGAACACTCCCATGAAAAGTATGACCTTCACCTGATGGTGCGAAACCCGGAAAAAGGCAAAAAGGTGGAGCCCTATGGCACCCTCTGTACCGGCGTTTTATCCGATCTGGAGCGTCTGAAGGAACTGTGCCAAGGCATCGATACGGTGGTCCATATGGCCGCCAATCCCAGCCCGAACGCCACCTGGGATTCGGTTATGAACGACAACATCGCCGGGACGTACAACGTCATGGTCGCGGCGAAAGCGGCGGGGTGCCGCCGGGTGATCTTCGCTTCCTCAATCCACGCCGTTTCCGGCTATCGCCCGGACATGCAGGTGAAGACGAGCGAGCCCGTCAACCCCGGCGACCTGTACGGGGTCTCGAAATGCTTCGGGGAGGCATTGGGGCGCTACATGGCGGAGCAGGAAGGGCTGTCGGTCATCGCGCTGCGGATCGGGGCGTTCCAGCCCCTCGAGGCCGCGCAGAACCCGAAGAGCATCGGGATGATGGACGCGTTCGTGTCTCATCGGGACCTCAACCAGCTCATCGAAAAGTGCATCGACGTGGAGAACCTCCGGTTCGCGATCTTCAACGGGTTGAGCAACAACCGGTTCAACCGCCTCGACATCACGGATGCCCGCGAGCTGGTGGGTTACGATCCCCAGGACGACTTCGCCCGCGAGAACCCCGCGCTCAAGGACTTGGACCTCTGGGAGCGGGTTTCCACCCACAGCCAGCGGGACGGCGATGATGAATCTTCAGGGATACGGGAGCAATTATAGGAAAGGACTGACGCAAAACCTACCGACTCTCTTATGGCATTCTGAGCCTCTTTTGTCACTCTGAGTGACAGATTAACCGGAAGTTCAAGTCCTCAGGGAGCAGTGGTCATCGTTTCAGCCGGTCCAGGTCCAGCTCCGTCGTGGGAGTGGTGTTCGCATCGAGGACCTGACGGAGTTGCTTCAGGGTGAACTCGTGATCCTCTTTCTCCTGCGAGGCCGAGCCGTCCGACGGCACATGAATCTCATAATCCCGCAGAAAGGCATCGGCGGCGGTGAACAGGATGCAGCTGTTCGAGGCCACGCCGGTGAGGATCAACCGCCGCGCGCCGAGGTAGGTCAACAGTGTCTCCAGAACCGTGCTGTAGAACCCGGAGTGCTTCGGTTTGAGGACGACGTAATCTTCCGGGCCGGGAACCAGCAGGTGAACCACCGGACGACCCGGCATCCCGTCGGTCAGGCAGTGATCGATCAGGCAGGTGATGTCGGAACGCCACTTGCCGAAGTTATCGTTCACGTAGATGATCGGGATTCCCGTTTGCCGCGCCCGCTGCTTCAGTCGTGAAATCCGCTCGGCAACCAGCAGGGAATGCTCCAGCAAACGGTCCCCTCCGGGGAAATCGAAGTCGTTGATCATATCGATGATCAGCAGGGCCGCGTTGCACTTATCCGGCACGTTGCCGTGCAGGTCTTCGTTCTGTTCCGGGTTCATACGCTCCTCGAAAGTACTCTCATCGGGGGCGCCAAACCGTCTCCCCGATCTATCTTTCGTACCCGCCGATTCTCCACCCCCAAACGTCATCGCCGGTTCGATAGGACAATCCTGAAACGAGAGGACAACACGAGCGAGAGGACAATTAGGGAGAGGAGCTTTCGGACATGCCCGGAATAGGGAGCCGGTAAATTCTACGGGAGACCCTTCACCTATGCCATCGGAACTGAAGATCACCGATTTACGCGTGGCGGTCATCGGCAGAGCCCCCATGACCTGTCCCCTCATCCGAATCGATACCAACCAGGACGGCATCTACGGCCTGGGAGAGGTCCGCGACGGCGCGAGCCCGACCTACGCCCTCATGCTCAAGAGCCGCCTCCTCGGCGAAAACCCCCTCAACGTCGATAAGCTCTTCCGCAAGATCAAGCAGTTCGGGGGGCACAGCCGACAGGCGGGGGGAGTCTGCGCGGTCGAAATGGCCCTGTGGGATATCGTCGGGAAGTACTACGAAGTGCCGGTCTACCAGCTCCTCGGTGGGAAATTCAGGGATCGTATCCGGGTCTACGCCGACACCGAGATGTCCACCGATCCCACCGAAACCGGCAACAAGCTCAAGCAGCGGATCGACCATGGGTTCACCTTCCTGAAGATGGATTTCATCCGGGCGAGCATGCGCAAGGGCACAATAGAATCGATTGGAGGGACGGTGACGCTTCCTCCCGGCCAGACGCTCCAGGAGATCTATTACAAGCAACACATGTTCACCGGCATGGAGATCCACCAGCGCGGGATCGAGATGATCTGCGAGTACGTGGAAGAGGTTCGGCGGATCGTCGGGTACGACATCCCGCTGGCGGCGGATCACTTCGGGCATGTGGGGGTGAACTCGTGCATCCGGCTGGGCAAGGCCCTGGAGCCGTTCCAGCTCGCGTGGCTGGAGGACATGATCCCGTGGCAGCACACCGACCTCTGGAAACGCATCACTGACGCGATCTATCTCCCCACCTGCACCGGCGAGGACATCTACCTGAAGGAAGGCTTCGAGCAGCTTTGCCGGGTGCATGCCGTGGACGTGATCCATCCCGATCTCGCGACCTCCGGTGGCATTATGGAGACGAAGAAGATCGGCGACATGGCCCAGGAGTACGGCGTCCCGATGGCGATGCACTTCGCGGGGACGCCGGTTTCGTTCATGGCGAACGTCCACTGCGCGGCGGCCACGGAGAACTTCCTCGTGCTGGAGCACCATTCCGTCGACATCCCCTGGTGGGACGACCTCGTGGACGGGATCGAGAAGCCCATCGTGAAAGACGGCTTCATCGCCGTCCCCGACGGGCCGGGCCTGGGGATCACGCTGAATGAGGACGTGGCGAAGGAGCACCTTGCCGAGCCCGGCTTCTTCGAGCCGACGCCCGAGTGGGACCGCCAACGCTCGGTGGACCGCCTGTGGAGTTGAACTGCAACGAATGGGACGCGAGCCTGCGGCACGCGGATCGGAACGGATCAACGCGGATCAAACCCCTGAAGAGCAGGAACACAGAGAACACGGAGAGTACAGAGGGCCATAGAGGAACTGCTTGAGGATGGAAGATAGATCGCCCCTGCAATCTTCTATCCTCTATCCTCCATCTTCAGGGGTTCGGGGGTTCTCTGCGCCTCTGCGTCTCTGCGGTTCAATGGATTTGATCCGCGTTGATCCGTTCCGATCCGCGTGCCGCAGGCCCGCGTCCCATTCCTCCTACTGAACGAGGTACGACATGCCCATCCATCATCCGCAAGACATCGAACGGATCACGCAGCAGAACCCGTACGAACGCTTCCCCGACGGTCGCCCGAAGGTCCCTGACGACCTGCTGGAGCGCATGAAGCTCGTCACCGTGGAAGAGGCGTGGGAGGTGGTCAGCCGGAAGGGCTACAAGTACCAGTACGCCGGCAACTGGTTCAACCCCCACCCGGAGCGCGTGATGGTGGGCCGCGCCGTCACCGCGATGTTCGTACCGACCCGCCCGGACCTCCACGAAGCCGTGCAGCAGTGGGGCAAAGAGCAGAACGTCGGGCCGGGGCTGCACAACTCCTGGGTCATCGAGACGCTGGTGGAGAACGATGTCGTGGTGGTGGACCTGTTCGGGAAGGTGAAGGACGGGACGTTCGCCGGGGATAACCTGGGAACCGCCATCGCCCGCAAGACCCGCACGGGCATGGTGATCGACGGCGGCATCCGGGACCTCGTGCGGATGGAGCGTATCCCGGAGATTGGGATCTTTGCGCGGGGGGTGGACGCCTCCGCCATCGCGGATGTGACGATCACCAGCCTGAACGGCCCCATCCGGATCGGCCCGGCGACGGCGCTGCCCGGCGACGTGGTGCTCGGCACGAAATCGGGGGTGATCTTCACCCCGCCCCATCTCGTCGAGGCGGTGCTGGAGTCGTCCGAGCGGGTGCGGCTGGCGGACTACTGGGGGCAGATGCGGATTCGCGAGGGGAAATACACGTCCGGGCAGGTGGACGGCAACTGGAACGACGAGATGCGCGCCGACTTCGAGGAGTGGCGTAAGTCGAACCCCGATGTGAGCGTATTGTAAGCTGAAAGCATTTGTAGAATGAGACAAAATGAAAGGCCCGATGAGGAATCCCCATCGGGCCTGAACATTAACCGCGCCTTGACGATGGGGCCTCCGTCCCATCGTGTTCGGCATAAGATATTTACCCCGCCTCCGTCCGATCTAAACCTGAATCTTAATCTCTTTTGATCAATCGGAAATGGATCGGAATTGATGGAGAGTGCCGGGACTGATGAAGATTGACAAAATAATCTGGTCAGCTTAATGATGACTGATGACCTCATTATTTGAGCAATGTTCATAAGTCCCTCCTGTGGGGCTTTCAACCGAGCGTCCCTCCGGGACGCATCCCAGAGTAACATCTGTACCGTGTCCCGAAGGGACACTCAGCCGAAGGCTCCACAGGAGGGATTTTAATCCCGGCACTCCTCCCCGTCGAATTTTCCCCTCTCTTTGCGCACTATTTCTTTTCGATCAAGCGGCCCAGGTCCCGGCGCTGGGGGTAGTGCCAGCGTTTCCGCATGGGTTTTCGCTTCTTGTACCAGCCCATGCTGCGCGATTCGGGGTCGCTGATATCGAGCACGTTCTCGTCCGCCGCCGCTTTCAGGCGCCGCTGCTCCAGCTTTTTGCCCCAGCTTGAATCCTCGTCGAGGACGTGATGGACCTCGTGCCGGACGGAGGAGCTGGGGTCGTCCTGCATCGCCGCGATGTACCGCTGCACGGGCACGTCCCAGGCGGTGCGGCAGGGGCAGAGCCTCCGTACCGCTTCGGCGCGGGCGACCTCGTCCGGGGAGCGCAGGTCGTCGAGGATCTCCTGCAATTGCGCCGACTGCCGCGCCGCGCGTTTCGAGGGGGGGGTGCGGAAATTTCTTCTTTGCCATGGCGATCACCTCCCTTCCCGCATGCTCTATCGCCGGGGGAGGGAGGCGCGCTAAGGGCTACTCTTCCACATCCCGCTTCAATCCGTTCGGGACGAGGGGGAGCGACCGCAGCCGTTGGCCCGTGGCGTGGAAGATCGCGTTCCCGATGGCGGGGGCGATCCCCATGATCGGGGTCTCCCCGGCCCCGGCGGAGGGAAGATCCTTCCGGTCGAGCAGGATCGTCTCCATCCGGGGGAGATCACTGAAGCGGGGGACCCGGTAGCCGGAGAATCGCGGGTTGAGGATCTTCCCGTCATCGAACGCGATGGCCTCAAACAGCGCGCCGCCGAGGCCCATCAGCACCCCGCCGTCCACCTGGTTCTTCAGGCCCTCCGGGTTGACCACCGCCCCGCACTCGAACGCCGTCACC
>JAHWJO010000009.1 GCA_019348365.1 Armatimonadota bacterium
CCAATTTAACTCCTTTCCCCTTACTCGTCAATACCTTGTTGACGCACTACTAGGGTGTTACTATTGTAGGCCATGCCGGGGGGATTCTCCAGCGATTCTGGCCCCTGCCCGCGTGATGGAGACCGGATTCGCTCCGGAGTCTGGGAAGAAAAGGAGCGGCAAAGGGGAAGAGATTCAAGACATGCGTTCAACCAACCGAGAACCCATGTTGAACTGATGAGGGATGAAGGCGGAATGCCGAACGCCGGGCTCACTCACCTCTCTCTTCTTCCGAAATCGATTTCATTTCTCATCATTCATCCTCATCCTCTCTTATGGTCGAGCAGTTAGAGCTCAATTTGGAAGACGAAGCCGCCGCGCTGAACGCGGCCTGGGAACAAGTGCTGGGCGAACTGCGGCCTCATGTGAAGGCGGCCACGTTCGAGGCGGTGCTCAAAGGGCTGCGCGCCCTCTCCCAGGCCGGCGACGTTCTTCGCATCGCCGCGCCGCACATGCTGATGAAGCAGATGGTCGAGCGAAGCCACCTCCCCGCCCTCGCCGAAGCGGCGACCGTCGTGTTCGGTCGCCCCCTACGGATCGAGGTGGTGGTGGACAAGAACGCCGCCTCGCGCCCGGCTCCCGCTTCCCAGGGCAAGACCGAGGAGACTCCCCCGCCGCCGACGGATAACCTCGTGACGGGCTCCCTGCCCCTCAACGCCCGCTACGTCTTCGACGAGTTCGTCATCGGCTCCAGCAACCGGCTGGCGTACGCGGGCGCGATGGCCGTGGCGGAGAGTCCCGGCGGCGACTACAATCCTCTCTTCCTCTACGGCGGCGTGGGCCTGGGCAAGACCCATCTGATGCAGGCCATCGGGCACGAGTTGCGGCGCACCCATCCGGGGAAGAAGGTCCTCTACCTCTCCGGCGAGTCGTTCACGGTGCAGTACGTCACCGCGCTCCAGCAGCGGCGCATGGAGGAGTTCCGCCGCCGCACGCGGGGCGCGGACGTGCTCCTGATCGACGACATCCAGTTCATCGCGGACAAGGAGAGCACCGAAGAGGAGTTCTTCCACACGTTCAACTCCCTTTACCAGACCGACCGCCAGATCGTGATCGCCAGCGACCGCTCCCCCCGCGACCTCCACACCTCCAGCGACCGGATGCGCTCCCGGTTCGAGAGCGGCCTGATGGCCGACATCAAGGGGCCGGACCTGGAGACCCGCATGGCGATCCTCCAGAAGAAGGCGCTCGCCGAGAGCGCGGCCATCCCGACCGACGTGCTGGTGTACATGGCGGAGCTGATCCACTCGAACATCCGGGTGCTGGAGGGGGCATTAATCAAGTTGTTGGCCTACGCCAGCATCAGCAATCAGCCGATCACCCGCGAGATGGCGGACCAGGTGCTGGGGCACTACTTCCGGCAGTCGTCGGACGCGGGGCCGGTGGACGCGGAGACGATCATCCGGAAGGTGGGGGATTACTACGGGGTTCAGGTGGCGCAGATCAAGGGGAAGCGGCGGGACAAGGCGCTGGTGACGGCGCGGCAGGTGGCGATGCATCTGGTGCGGGAGATGACCTCGGCGAGCCTGCCGGAGATCGGTCGGGTGTTCGGGGGGAAGGACCACACGACGGTGATCCACGCCTGCACGAAGATCAAGGCGGGCCTGAAGGAGGACCCGCAACTCGGATTGGCTGTGCGGGAGTTGATGGAGAGCTTCCAGCAGGAGGAATAAATGCCTCCTTGTGCCTTTGGAGCTCAAACGGAAGCGGGCGATCTCTCTTCTCGTGGGCCGCCGCCCCCTCCCTTTGTAGTCCGGCAGGCCGGCCCGCCGGGCGGTGAAATTCTTCGGCCTGTGTCGGAAACGCAATCCAAAATCCAAAATCCATCATCGCCTCATCCCCACAAGAACGCGGTGTAGTACGTCTGGAGGAACATGGGGTCTCCGGGGCCGTCGTGGAGGACGAGGCGATAGAGGAGCGTGACCGACTCGCCTTTGCGGACGGTGAACGGGGCACGGTAGGCGAACGAGGCGCTTATGAAGCCCAGCGGCTCGGCGGCGGTGAAGAATTCCGGGCGGGGGTGGGGGTTCCGTCGCGAAGCCATGATCGCCACGCCCCCGGAATGAGGGCCGTTCTTCTCCGGGCCGGCGAAATCGCACCACTCCGCCGCCCGCCCGTTGGTGGCGGGTCCCTCCAACTGGCGGCTGTTTATGAAGTGCCCGCCGGCCAATTCCTCCGAGGCGCTGTAGCTCAGGCCCATCGACTTCTGCACGTTCCCCAGCACAACATCCTCAAATGGCGCGTGGAATTCGCTGCGCCAGTCCAGCACCTGCCAGCCCTCTTCTTCGGGTTCGTGCGCCGTCAGGACCCGGTGCTCCTCCAGCAGCACGTACCCGTCGGGCCGCTTCCAGAGATGCAGGGCATAAACGCGTATCCGATCCTTCTCCGTTTCCAACTGTACCCGGTCCCCTTCGGTGGTGATGCGGCCCTGGGGAACCGGCGAGGGCGCCTGGCCTTCGTGCCAGAAATCGACGCCGTTCACGTCCGCCCACCCGAAGAACACCCCCCGGTGTCCCGGCGCGTACTCCGGCGCTACCGAGGTGAGGACGGACCCGGAGGGAGTGTAGAGGGGATGGAGGTACGGCTTCCCGACCTCCGCGCCGTAATGGTACGTGAAGATCGGCCCCGTGAGAGAGGTGAGGGTGATGCGTCCGGGATCCTCGACGTGCGCGGAGAGGGGCATGGGATCAACCCGTGGGGGAGGCGGCGTTCTCTGGCGTTCCGGAAGTCCGGACAACGGGAGATCGCGGGGGCTCGATGGGCTCAAAGCGGGCGTTCCGGGCCTGCGGAATGAATCCGGCTTCCCGGATGTTCCGCTCGACCTCCTCCAGCGGCAGGGAGAGGTGCGGGGTTGGGGCGTTGGACAGGAATTCCATCCAGACCGTCCCGAAATCGTCCGCACCGTACTCCAGGGCGAGCTGCGCCACCTTCAGGTCGTGGGTCTCCCAGGAGGACTGGATGTGAGGCACGTTATCGAGGACGAGCCGGGTGACGGCGACGGCGCGGAGGTAATCGAACGCAGAACCGGTGTAGTTCACGGCCCGCTCGGTGTTGAGGGGGATGACCGTTATGATCGCGCCGCCGGTAAGGTCCTGAAGGTCCCGCAATTGGAAGAGGCGGCTCAGGCGGTCTTCCGGGCTCATGGAGGGGGGAAGCTCCACCATGGTCGTGACGGGTACCCCCGCTCCCTGCGAGTGCTGGAGGATACCGGGCAGGGCGGAATCGTCCTCCGGGTTGAATGAAGGCGAGTCCGAAGTGGATTCGAAGGGGAACGGGCCGAGAGTCGCCCATCCTGCATCCGATAGCGCATCGAGGGCTTTCCCCGCAGAGAGTCCGTCCTTCCCCGCAAGGTGGGCAACCTGTTGCGGGGTGAATGCCGTCACTTCCGCAGCCGAATGAAATTTGCGGAGGGCGGAGAGCCGATTCACCGCCCGCTCCAGATCCCAGGATTCCGGCAGGGTTCCGGTCAGGCGGACCTCCCTGCCCCCGGCATCCGAGAGGGCCTTCAACGCGCGCTCCGCCTTATCGGGTTGGCTTTCCAATGTCTCCCAGGGCAGACGGACTCCCAGGGAGTAGGTGACCCGTCCGGGGTCGGGCTGAACCCGACGGGCGAGCAGCGCGAGCGCACCGATCTCGGTGAGGTGAGGGTTGCGGAAGAGGGCCAGCCCGTCCTCCAGGGAGAGGCTTGCGCCTTCCGCCGTTTTCAGGGCGATCTCTTCCAGCGTTTCGGGGGAGGTCAGCGACATGGGAGGTCCGTATCCCGTCAGTTGATGAGCGCGCCGTGCCGGGGCCGGTAGTCGGAGTCCCGCTCGATGGGGGTGCGGCTCGCCTCTCGGATGAGCGCGATGAGGCCCTCGCGGGTCATGCGGTAGGGGGTCGCGCCGCCGTCCGCGTGGACGATCTCGTAATCGACGATGGTGCCGTCGATGTCGTCCGCGCCGTACCAGAGAGCGAGCTGGGCGATGGGGATCGAGATCATCATCCAGAAGGCTTTGACGTGATCGAAGTTGTCGAGCATGAGCCGCCCGACGGCGATCTCGCGGAGGTTCTGCTGGCCCGTGGCGAGGGGGATGTGCGTCAGCTCGGTGCGCTCTGGGTGGAAGCAGAGCGGGATGTAAGTCATGAACCCGCCGGTCTCGTCCTGCGCCGCGCGGAGCCGGACGAGGTGGTCCACCTTCTCCTCGGTCGTCTCGATGTGGCCGTAGAGCATGGTGGCGTTCGATCTCAGGCCGTTGCGGTGGCACCGGGTCACCAGGTCGAGCCACTCGTCGCCGTTCTGCTTCTGGCGGAACAGCTCGTCGTGAACACGCTGGCTGAAGATCTCCGCGCCGCCGCCGGGGAGGGAGTCGAGCCCCGCCGCCCGCAGCTCCGCGATGACCTCGTCGAACGGCTTCTTGGCGATCCGCACGATGTGGGCGATCTCGACCATGGTGAAGGCGCGGACGTGGATGTCGGGCCGGACCTCCTTCACCGCCCGGAGCATGTCGGTGTAGTAGCTGTACGGCAGGCGGGGGTTGATTCCCGCGACCATGTGGACCTCCTGAACGTGGAGGTGGAGGTGCTGGCGGATGCGGTCCTGGATCTGCTCCGGCGAGAGGGTGTAGGCGTTCGCGTCGCGGGGGAGGGCGTAGAAGGAGCAGAATTTGCAGAACTTGTTGCAGATGTTCGAGTAGTTGATGTGCTGGTTTCGGACGAAGTAGGCGTTGTCGCCGTTCTTTCGCTCCCGCACGAGGTTGGCGAGCGTCCCGACGGCGTTCAGGTCGGCAACGTAGAGCCGCATGCCGTCCTCGAAGGAGAGCCGGTCCCCGGCCATGACTTTGTCGTAGATGTCTTCGAGTCCGGAGCCGCGCACCGAACGGGGAATGTCTGTGGTTTCTCGGGTCAACGTTTGCACCGGCATCACCTCCGTGTGTATTCTGGCAGAGCATGAGGAAGGGCGCAAGGGGGGAGCGTCACGGACGGGTCACAGTCCCTCTCGCCCCGGTATCCGTCCCTTCGGTCGGGGGTTGCACCGGAATCGACGTAACTCGCCACTTTCGGTCAGAGGAGAGCGGATCGAGTTCAGGCGATCCGCAAACGCCTCATCGGAGAGGGCGGGGACTGCGTCCGCAACGGGAATCTCGCGCTCCAGCTCGATCCAGGAGCGGCACCCGCCGTACGCCTTGCGGAACGGCATCTCCACGGGTTCCGGCAGCCGGTACGCCCGCAGCACGATCCCGTAGAGCGGCCAGTCGGGCTTGAAGTTGAACCGGGTGCGGACGTACTCCTCGTTCCAGACGTACTGGTCCTTCAGCGCGAGGGCGGATGCCATGTCCTTCAGGTGAAAGATCTCCGCGATCTCTGCGTAGCCGGTGATCCGCGTGGTGTCGATGGGCGGCGCGGCGGCGTTGGTCTGCCGCATGAGGTCATGATACTGCGGCTGGAGGAGGTCCACGTACTGGTGCTCGTAAGTGGGATAGAAGAGGAACGCGCGGTGCTGGATCTGGAACTGGCCGCCTTCTGAGATGCCTCCTTTGCGGAGCAGGAGGGTCTGCTGGCCGGTCTCCAGCGCGCGGATGACCGTTGCCCATTCTTTGAAGGCAATGTTCGTGGGTATTCTACTCATAAGGGGACCGATTCCTGAAGAACTCGATCTCTTATCCGGTGCTTTAATCCCCGTTCTTCCGCTACATCCACTTTGCAAGACAGGTGCTCTTCGAGATCCCGCATCAGCCCGGCCTGATCCAGGAGGCTGCGCCCCTCCTCCAACACGACAAGAAAGTCTACATCGCTCTCCGGGCCATCGTCCCCTCTAGCAACCGACCCGAAGAGACGGACATGATACGCCCCGTGACGCGCCGCGATTTCCAGAATATCGTCCCGACGGGCTCTTACATCACCCAGATTCATGCTACCCCTCCTCCAGACGATTTCATGAAAACGAAAGTGAATTGATTTTATCTACCTCTAACGGGTATCAGAAATGCCCTCTCCCCGATGGAAGGCAGCGGGGAGAGGGCACTATAGAACTTTGAACTTTGAACCGGGTCAGACCGCTTCGGCCATTGGCTCCTGAACCGTCTGGGAGGCGGCGATGCTCTCCTCCGAGAGGGCCTGCTGCACCCGCTTGTCGGCAAAGTTCAGGCGGCAGGCGATGGTGGGGTACTCGGGGTCCGCCGGGTCCGGGCGCTTGTCCACGAGAAGGATTCCCGGCTCCATCAGCAGCGCGAGCCACGCTTCCCGCTCCTCGTCGTACTCGCCGTACTGGCGGTGGAAGCCCATCGCCTTTTCCAGCGCGGACATCGGGACCCAAGGCCGGTACTGCAACTGCGACGCGACCAGCCGGATGAGGCCGTCCACGTTCCGCCGGATCTTCTGCACCAGCATATGCTCGGGGTTGAGGCGGCAGCCCGCCGTGGGGCGTTCCGGGTTCATCCGGTTCGGGTAGTGCTCCACGATCAGCACGCCGCCGTTCACCGCGCGGTCCACGGCCCGGCGCATCTTCTCGCTGCCGTATCGCTCCTCCAGCGCGCGTCGGAGCTGGCCCATGCTCATCCACGGCATCTCTCGGGTGACGAGGAAATGATCCGCGAGGAGGATCAGGTGGTAATCCAGCCACTCCTCCGGGTTCTGGGGTCCGCTGCGGAACCGCCGCACGAGCGAGTGGGACATATTCAGCCGGCATCCCGTCACCGGGCGGTCGGGGTAGTTGGGATTGTCCCGCTTCTCGGTGGTGATGACGCCCATGTGGATCAGGGTGTTGATCCAGAACCGGCGGTCCTGCGCCTCGAAGGGGAGGTTGATGTCGGCGGCGAGGATGCGGTCGAGCAGGCCGTAGGCGACCCATGGCTTGTTGTGAAGCTGCTCCTGAAGCTCCTCGATGGCGCGGGGGACGAGCGTCAATCCCGATTTCACCAGCGGGTGCTCCCGGTTGAGGATGCAGACGGTGATCTCGGCTTCGGGGTTGCGGGCGTGCGGGCGTTTCTCGGTGAGCAGGATCTTCTCGGCGACGGCCTGATTGACCCACCAGGCCCGCTCCGCCGTCGTGCTGCCGAAAGTGGAATCGTCGGACAGCTCTTCCGAGAGCGATTTGAAGGCCATCCATTGCCAGCCCCGCTCGTACAGGAGGAGGTCGAAGCGGAGGACGAGCACCGCCAGCGCCGGGACCGTCCAGGTGGAGTTTTCACTGAAGGGCGAGGTCCCCTGCCCCGTTCCCGCGACTTCGTTTTCCTCGATGACTTCCGTGGTGAATGCCGTGAGACCGCCCGGAGGTGTGGGGAACGCCGGGATCACCTTTCCTATGGTGGAAGAAGATTCTTCGGAGGGGGTCGCCTCCAGCCCCTTTGGAGCGTGACCGTTCGTGGAGGGAACGGTTGAAGCGCCGTTCGATCCGTTCCCGCCGGAGTAACCCGTTTGCACGAAGGAGAGCAGGTCTTCCATAGAGACGAAGGCATCCGCCGCCTGTTTCAATTGCTCGCTCGTGCGCTCCTCCACGCCCCAGATGACGACGCGCCGGTTCTGCTGCTGAAGCCGCCGGATGATGGCCAGGAAATCGCGGTCCCCGGTGGCGAGGATGACGGTTTCGACGGCATCTTCGCTCTCGGCGATGAGCTCCTGTACCTGGAGGCTCAATTCCATGTCCGCGCTGTTCTTGCCCTGAAGGACGAACCGGGGCTCGATGTGCTGCTGCGCGAACGCGCGCGCCGCGCCGGAAAACCGGTCCCAATCGGCATACGCCCGCGCGACCGTCACTCGCCCGTGGCACTCGGCGGCCTCGCGGAAGACCCGCGCCAGTTGCAGGGGAGAGACGGCAAGCTGCCGGGTTTGGCTGAGCGAAATAGCGATATTTTCGTAATCAATAAAGAGCATGCAATTCATAAATAAATCCTCGATCTAAGCCGTTGCCCATTATTCATGACTTCGGCTAAATGAAGCTGTATCTCTAAATGAAACGTATAAACCTATGGTTTTTCTTACTCCTCCTTTTCGCCTTCACATCCGGCGTTTCGGAGCCGGAGTGCGGCGCGATACGCCTCCTTCCGGGGCATCCCCTCGGCCATGAGCCGCTCCGTCAGGTCCCGGGTGGAGATTCCCTCGGGGACTTCGACCCGTTCGAGATCCACGGGCGGACGTTCCTCCGGAGCCGCCCCCGCCAAGAGTATGACACACTCCCCTCTGGGGGGCTCGGCCTCGAAGCGTCGGCGGACCTGTTCTATATTACCACGAATGAACGTTTCGTAGAGCTTGGTGATCTCGCGGGCGACCACAATCTGTCGTTCCGCCCCGACAACGGCTTCCAGGTCCGTCAGGGTATCGCACAGCCGGCGCGGGGATTCGTAGAGGACGACGGTCCGCGCCTCGTCCCGGAGGCGGTTGAAGAACGTCACCCGGTTCTTCCGCTGCCGGGGCGGGAACCCGTCGAAAGCGAACCGCTGGGTAGACAGTCCCGATGCGGCCAGCGCCGCCGTCACCGCCGTGGGTCCCGGAACGGGGTGGACCGGCAACCCGCGTGCGATGCACCGCTCGATCAGGTCGCTGCCCGGATCGGAGACACCCGGCATCCCTGCGTCGGAGACGAGGGCGATCCGCTCCCCCTCCGCGATCCGATCCACCAGCGAATCCGTCTTGCCCCCACCGGTGTGCTGATGGTAGGAAGTCAGCGGCGTGTGGATCTCGAAGTGGCTGAGCAGCTTCCGCGTTACGCGGGTGTCTTCCGCCGCGATGAGATCGACTTCCTTGAGCACCCGCAGCGCGCGCAGGGTGACGTCTTCCAGGTTGCCGATGGGGGTCCCCACGATATAAAGAGCGCCGGTGGTACTTCCCTCCGGCGCTCCTGATTCAGCGTCGTTCACCGGGGAGAAGGGTTAGCCGCCCGGCGTGACGGGGACCGGCGCTCCGCCGGGAGCCCCGCCGGGGAAGTTGAAGTTCCCCTGCTGCATCTGCTGCATATCCATTTCAAGGAGTTTCTGCTGCTCCTGGGCGAGCTGCTTTTCGCCCAGCCGCTCGAAGCCGCTCTTCAGCTCATACCGAACGCTCTTGTCCGTGAAAGCGTTTTCAGACGCTTTCTTCAGCTGATCGAGAGCTTCTTGCCGTTTCCCCGCATCTTCGTAGAGCATGGCGAGATCGGTGCGGAGTCGCGGCGCGGGCGTCAGCTTGACGGCGGTCTCCAGCTCCTTGATCGCCTCGTCGCGGAGCTTCTTGTCTTTCTTGTCGCCGTAGTTGTACAGCCGCTTCTTCACTTCCCCCACCATCGCGACGATGCCGGGGTTGCCCTGATCTTCCTTGCGGGCGGCCTCGAAGTGTTTGAGCGCTTCACGGTGGAGGCGGTCCCGCTCTTTCGGCTTGTCCGCCACCTGTTCCGCTTCGTTGAGAAGGCGCATACCTTCTAAAACTTCATCGTTGACCTTGACGGTCGCCGTCTTGCGGGCCTTCTTCATGTGCTCGTCCACGAGCCGGGCCTTCACGGCGTCGCCGATGCGGCGGTCTTCCAGCTTGATGATGTGGTAGCCGAACTGGGTCTTGACGGGTCCGGCGATCTCGCCGGGCTTCATCGAGTAGACGGTCTTATCGAATTCGGGGACCATCTGTCCCTTGCCGAACCAGTCGAGGTCGCCTCCGCGCTCGGCCGATCCTGTGTCGCTGGAGTACTTCTTCGCGAGGGCAGCGAAATCGGCTTTGGGCTGCTTCGCTTCCTTGAGAACCTTCTCGGCTTTGGCTTTCGCCTCGGCGTCGGGGAGGGGGATCGTATTCGCCGGAGCGTTCTTCGGGGGCGGGGGCGCTTTCGGGTCCTTCACCGGAATCAGGATGTGGCGGGCCCGCACCTCGATGTCTTCCGGCTTGGTCTTCGGATCGTCCACCTTCACCTGATTCTTGAGGGAATCTTCCCACTTCTTCACCAGCAGGCTGTTGCGAATCTCGTCTTCGCGCTCTTCCAAATAGCCCTGCAACTGCTTCTCGTAGCGCGCGCGATCGCTCGGGCTGAGGCCCGCGAACTGGCGGTCGGCGGTCTCTTTATACAGCTTCTGAACCTCTTTATCGAGTTCTTCGTCGGTCACGGTGATGCCGGCTTTCCTGGCGGCATCCACCTTGATCGCCTGATCGATATACGACTGGAGCATGGAGCCCTCGATCCGCAGGCGCTCGCGGGGGTCCACGACGTTGGATGCGAACTGGCCCATCCCCTCGTCCAGCTGGTTCCGGCGGATCTCCGTCCCGGCGGCGTTCGCCACCACGTCGCGGCGCTGGCGCTGATCCTCCAGATCGGGAGCCGTGCCAAGGCCGCTGAACATCAGGGCGGTGCTGAGCGCCATGAGGACCGCTAATCCAATAAAGACTTTTGGGAAATGGTGGGTCCACCCCTCCCGCAACTGGGTGATCGACACGACATCATCCGATTTCGTGCGGCGGGGAGTGACCTTAGGGCGTTGATCAGACACGATGAATAACCTCCAAATATGAGTAAATAGGGGTGGATCTATGAGATCGGGGAGCCCTCTTGATCATAAACGATAATATAGAAATTCGTACGGTTTTGTGCCGCCTCGGAGACGCCGCGAATCGGGGCGGAGCAGAACGGGAGTGCCGTTAAATGCACGCCCCGAACGTTCCCCGTTCAATTTCAATTATTTCAGTCGGCCGATGATCGTCCGCAGCCCCGAAAGGGCGGCGGCGCTCCCCTCCGCGGGGGTCCCGCCTTCCGGAATGTAATGCGTCTCCAGTGAGATGACACCCGAATAACCGTCCCGGTTCAGGGCATTTAAGTGACCTTCGTAATCGATGTCCCCCTCGCCGATGGGCACCCAGTGGTATCCCCCGTCCTCGCTTACGTGGAGGTCCTTGAGATGGACGTGGGTGATGAACGGCTTGAGGGCTTCATAGCCGTTCGGGTAGGGGGTCTCCCCCGCGCGATAGGCGTTGCCGGGATCCCAGACGCATCGGAGGCCCTCCGGCGCGAGGGCGTTGAGCAGGATGGCGGTCTCTTCGCCGGTGCTCATGTAGCAATCGTGCTCGTTTTCCAGCAGGAGGGTGACTCCGGCCTCTTTGGCGGTTCGCAGCGGCTCGTGGAACAGCTCGATGATTCGCTCCACGATCTCCGGAGTGGTCTCTCCGCGCCGCCAGAAGGCGAATACGCGGATGGTGGGGACCTCGAACGTATGGGCAGCCCGGATGCAGCGCTGGAGCACATCCCGCTGCTCGTCGAGGGTGCGGTCCTGCGCGAGATGAAGCGCGCCGGTGTCCTGGGCGGCCCCGCCGGAGAGCTCGCATTTAAAGAACGGGGAGGCGATCCCACAGGCCTTCAACCCGCGCTCATCCAGGGCGGCTTTTGCCTGCCGCATCTCCTCGGGAGAAAGGTCGCTGACGTTCTTCCCGTTCACCCCCCGGATTTCGGCGTAGGGCACGGCCCACTCGACCATGCAATTCAGAGCGTCAGTGAAATCGTTGGAGATCTCATCGGTGATGATGCCGAGCCGGAACACGGGACCCGCCTTTCTCTCTTCTGGGAGGGATGCGAATGTGTTTGGAACAACGAGGATGAAACCACTGGAGAAACAACCTATCCTACCTCAGGGGCCGGGGGGTGTCAACGTATCCGGCAGCCCGGTTCAGCGTCATTTCATGCTCTTTACTGCGAATGAATGGACCCTGTCCGACACCGCTTATCATGGAACAATAGAAGGTCCGAAGGCGGATCATGCAGAATAAAAGCGTGCTACCCCGTGTCTTTACCTTGCGTGGGAGAGCGCCCGCCTCGCGTTGCGGGGCCCTCCCCGCCGTGATATAATCGGGCTGGCATTACCGCTCCCCAGACAAAGCCCTTGCTCCGTTTGCCGCGCCTGAATTCCATTGCGTTGAAGATCTAGATCGTGGATCAGGTTGCGTTGGAGGTCTATCGTTTTGAATCGGAATTTAAGATCGCTTCTTACTCTGTTCGCCCTCGCTACGGTGTTCGTCACCCGGACGGCGCTGGCCCAGGCTGCTCCTTCCGCTCCTGCCGCCTCCCCTCCTGCAGCGAGGGCCGTCCAGACACCGACCCCTTCCCCGATCCTTGCCGCTCCGGATTATGTCCTCCGCCCCGGCGACACCATCTCCATCACCATGGCGGGAGACCCGCCGGTAACGACCGGCGAGGAAGGCCTGACCATCCCGGAAGACGGCAAAGTTTCCTTTTATATCATGCGGGGGGTTCAGGCCGCCGGACGCACCCGCGACCAACTCGAAGAGGCTCTCATCGCCGGGGCGAAACGGCACATCCGGGATCCCTCGATCACCGTGAACCTGCTGAAAACCCCCTACGCTTACGTCTCCATCAGCGGATCGGTGCAAAAGCCCGGCGAAATCCCGTTCCGCCCCGGCTTGACGGTCGTGGAGGCGCTATCCAGTGCGGAGGGCCTGACTCCCGGAGCCGGCAAAAACGCCCTGATCCACCGCAAGGGCGCGGACGGGAAAGCGCAATTCCACCCGGTGGACCTGATCAAGCTCTATTCGGGCGACATCAGCCAGGATCTCGCCCTCCAGCCGGGCGATAAGATCATCGTCAACGATGCCCTGATATACGTCAACGGCATGGTGCGATCTCCCGGCATGCTGACCCTGCGAGTGGCGGATACGGTCGGCAAGGCGGTCGCCGCATCCGGCGGAGTGACGGATAAAGCGGACCTCCAGAACGCCTTTATCCGGCGGGGGGACGCTTCTATCCCCGTCGACCTTCGGCAGGTCGTGGCGGGTAACGGAAGCGGGCCTGAACTGACCGTGCCGCTTCAGGCCGGGGATATCCTGAACGTCCCTACCCTTCAGAGCAGGGTCCTGGTGATCGGGGCGGTCGGGTCGAGCGGGCCGGTCCTCATCTCGCCGAAGATGAACGACAAGGCACTGGACGTGCTGGCACAGGCCGGGGCGGTTTCCTCGACTTCGGACCTGACGAAAGTGGTGCTCATCCGCAATGTCGAGGGCAATGACCCGATGAAGGAAGAATTGAACCTCGGCCCGAAAGGCCCGGTCAGCGATAACGTCATCCTCCAGAACGGGGACGTCCTCTACGTCTTCACGAAGAGAGAGAAAGACCGCAACCAGTTCCTCCTGACCGCGACCGTCATCGGCTCCCTCGTCAACATGCTCCGTACCATCAGCCCTTGATCGACCTTCACTGCCACCTCCTTCCGGGCATCGACGACGGCGCTCCCGACTTCGAGGAGACGCTCCGGATGGCCCGGAAGGGGTGGGAGGACGGCATCCGCACCGTCGTCGCCACCCCGCATCTGTTCTGGGGCCAGCGGCTCAACCGTTACGCCGACGTACGAAAATTAGCCTCAGAGGCCGAGCTTTTTTTGAAGGAACATGACGTCCCGATGCGAATACTACCGGGGATGGAGGTTCCGACCCAGCCGAAGACTCTGCAACTGCTCAAATCCGGTCCGCTGCCCACGCTCGGCGAGAGTGTCTGCCTCCTTCTGGAGCCTCCTTTCGGGGGGATCCCTCACGACATGCCGGAGTACGTCGAGCGCCTGACGCAGGCCGGTTACCGCCTGTTGCTGGCCCACCCCGAACGTTGCCGGAGCGTACAGGAACGGCCCGACTGCCTCGATGCGGTTTTCCCGCCCGACCTGCCGATCCAATTGACCAGCCATAGCCTGGTCGGGGAGTTCGGCCCCTCGGCTCAGGAAACGGCGGTCAGACTCCTCTCCAGCGGTCGTCCGATCATCCTCGCTTCCGATTCACACGCCTCACACCGTCGGATCCCGGGGCTGCGTGACGCCGCAGAAGTTGCCGCTCGGGTGGTGGGAACGGCGTACGCGCACCAGATGGTCACCGACCTCCCCATGGCGTTGCTGGAAGATCGCCCGGTGTGGCCGCCCTGATAGGCGCTTTCCCGGTCCTGTCGTTCTAACCCGGAACGTTAGGACCGGAATTTATTTTTCGACCTGAATAATTGCGGTCCAGGTGACGATACTCCTATCAGGCCAGAAAGGTCATGCGGGTTCGGACTGCCAACGCATCCCTTTCGGGCCGGGGGAGCCGGATCGCGATGCCGCTAAAGGGTGAGCGGCTTCATCCTTCCGTCTCTTTCATTCCATGAGCGGAGTCAATGAGTGGAGGGTGAGCCGTAGGTTTCGCGATGCGTCTGTCGGAAACGTTCCGGTCAAGCGAATAAAATTATCGAGGAATTACGCATCTCCAGGGAAAACATTCTCAAATCGGGCGCATCTCTATGGAAGAACTTGTCATCCTGAGCGTCAGGAAGGCTCTGCGTTTCAACCCTGACGTACACATAGATACTTCGCTTCGCTCAGAATGACAGGAGAGATTCAGGATGGCATAGGGCGGCAGCCTGTGCATAAGTCCTGATATTGTTTCCTTTGAAATCCTTTTTACACCATCCGTATCATCCGTACCATCGGCATTCATCATTCATCCACATTATCTGGGGGGGTTATCGTGGCGAACGCAGCCGGCAATCTGGACGTAAAAGACGCTTGGAGGCGGTTCAAATCGCAGCATGACGAAGGGGCGCGGGAAGCCCTGGTCCTGCGGTACGCTTACCTGGTCAACATCACCGCCGGGAGGGTGGTCAGCAACCTTCCGCCCAACCTGGACCGGGAGGATCTGGTCAGCGCGGGGATCGTCGGTCTGATCAAGGCCGTGGATCAGTTCGACCCCGAACGGGGCGTGAAGTTCGAGACCTACGCGATTGCGCTGATCCGGGGGGCCATCCTGGAGATGTTGCGCGAAGAAGACTGGGTGCCCCGTTCCATCCGGGATCGCTCCAAGGTGCTGGAGAGAGCGTACGTCAAGCTCGAAACGGAGCTGGGGCGGCCCGCAACCGAAAAGGAAGTCGCGAAAGAGCTGGGGGTCGACCTGGATCAGCTCTATTCCATGCTCTCGGAGACGGCCCGGACCGCCGTGATGTCCCTGGACGAGCTGCTGCTGGGCGGCGAGGGGAGCGAGACGGGCGTGACCGTCAGTGAGACCGTCGCCGATAAGGGGACCAATACCTGGCAGCAGGTGGAGTTGAGCGAGCGGACCCGGCTGCTGGCGGATTCGGTGGAGCGCCTGCCCCCGCGCGAGAAGAAGGTCATCGCCCTGTACTACCACGAAGGTCTCACCTTCCGCGAGATCGGGCGGGTGCTGGAGATCTCCGAGTCCCGCGCCTATCAGCTCCACACCCAGGCGATCGTGCGGATGCGCGGGTATCTGGGTCAGAACATCGCGTTCTTCCGCGCCGGCGAACCGACCGGGGGGAAGTCCTGAGGCGTTCGGTAGAAGCACAAAGTACGCGCCGACGTTCGGAGGTGTTAACAGGATAGGGGCAGCGCGAGTGTGCTGCCCCTCTTTGCGAAAACTCCGGACGAGAGGGGCGTCGCGGAAAGGAAACAGACGAGGATACACGAACGGATAATGAGAGGAGGAGCTGTCCCTCCCCTCCATCGGGCATGGTTGAACCGTTCAGCGCCGGTATATCATAGTTAAACGGAATGAGACGACGAGAGGTTACAGGAGAGGAGTCCTAGATGCGAAGACTGGGCCAGGTACTGGCGAGCGGCGCGATTCTGCTCACGGCGGCGATGATGACGGGTTGCGCGGATCAGAGCCCCGCCGTGGCGGTGGTGGGCGGTTCCTCGATCCCCCTGGACGATTACGTGAGCATGATCGAGCTGACGCCGGGGCCTCAGGGGGTGCCGGTCGGACCGATGGTGATGAACCAGTTGATCGAAAACGAGCTCATTCTCCAGGAAGCGCGGCGGCAGGGCGTCGCGCCGACCCCTGCGGAATTGGACGCGGTGATGAACGAGATCCGCACCCGGCCGGAGTTCCAGGAGGAGAAGCGGCGGACCGGGTTGACGGATGAGCAGTTCGTGGACCTGTTCCTGAAGCCGCGCTTTGCCTACGCATCGCTGATGGCGAAGATGGCCGGAGTCACCGATGCAGACATCCAGAATTACTTCCAGGAAAACAAGGCCATGCTGGCGGAACCCGCCTCGGTGCGCGCGCGCGTGCTGCAATTCGAGGACCAGAAGCGCGCACAGGAAGCCCTGAAGCTGGCCGGCCAAAGCACCCCGGAAGCCATCGCACAGACGATCCTTGGAACCCCCCAGGCCGCCCAGGCCGTCACGATCCGTCGCGGGGGCACCCCGCTTCCCGAGCCGGTGGTGGAAGCCGCGTTCAACACCCCCAAAGGCCAGCACACCCAGATCATCGAAGCCACTCCCGCGCCGAATTTCATGCAGCCTCAGCCGACTCCCCAGGCGGAGAAGCAGTTCTACATCGTGTGGGTGGAAGACCAGCTTCCGGCGAGAGAACCGAGCCTGCAAAACCCGATCATCCGGAACACCGTGAAACAGGTCCTCGCGCAGCAGAAGGCCGGAACCCAACTCGCTCCGACCGCGTTTCAGGACATGATCCGCAACCTGCGCAACGAAGCGGCCAAGACCCGGCAGATCACCGTCATCCGGCCCACGGTGAAGCAGGTGGAAGCCGGCCCGCCGGAGCAGCCCGTGCCCATGATCCCCGGCATGCCCCAGTGACTTGATTTTGGATTTGCGATTTTGGATTTTGGATTGCGTTCCCGGCCGGTTCTGCACGCCGGGATTAAGCTGAGAGAGGAAATCGCCTCTATGCGCCCCGAACCGACTCCGGACGAATCTAATCCAAAATCCAAAATCCAAAATCGCAAATCGGAAGGGCGCGCCGCCCTCTTCGAGGAGTTCTGCCGCATCATTGCGACGTTGCGGGGGCCGGACGGCTGCCCGTGGGATCGGGAGCAGACCCACGCCTCCCTGAAAAAGTACCTGCTCGAAGAGTCGTACGAAACGCTGGAAGCCATCGAACAGGAGAAGCCCGCGCTCCTGTGCGAAGAATTGGGCGACGTGCTCCTCCAGATCGCCCTGCACAGCCAGATCGCCGAAGAAGCCGGAGAGTTCAGCATCTCGGAAGTCATCGGCGGGATTTCGGAGAAGATGGTCCGCCGCCACCCGCACGTCTTCGGGGAGACGACGGTAAGCGGGGCCGCCGAGGTGGTCCGCAATTGGGAAGCGATCAAGGCGGAAGAGAAAGCGAACCGGCCCGCCGACGCTCCGGCGGCTTCGGCGCTGGACGGCATCCCCCGCGAGGCCCCGGCCCTGATGAAAGCGATGGAGACCTCCAAACGCGCGGTGCGGGTCGGGTTCGAGTGGGAGCGACTGGAGGATGTCTGGAGCAAGGTCCACGAGGAACTGGACGAATTGAAGGATGCTGCCGAGCGCAAGGATACGGAGGAGATCGGCAGCGAATTGGGCGATCTGCTGTTCACGCTGGTGAACGTCGCCCGGTGGCTGAAAGTGGACCCCGAGGAATCGCTGCGGCGCATGGTGGACCGGTTCAGCGAGCGGTTCCGCTATATGGAAGCCCGGATCGCCGGGCAGGGACGGAGGATGGAGGACCTACCCCTCTCCGAGCTGGACAGGATCTGGGAAGAGGCCAAGGCCGCTCTGAAGCCTTCGAATTGATGAGATAGAACAACGTTGTTGACCGTTTTCATCCCCGATTTCGCCGTAATTCCACGAGGCGAATCCCCCATCTCTTCCGGTCGATCCGTTCCAACCTCCTGCCTCTTGAAATGGCCTTGACTTGCCGAAGATGTTGCTGCTAAACTTTCTTGAGGTGAAGAAGACCAGACCGATTGTCCGGTTGCGTCGAGCGTCGCTGCCCTATGTGATACCGACAATCGCTATACTCTCTCACCCACTTAACTTGTCAGGGCCTCCGGCAACGAAACCCCGGACGTCGGCGAACCGAGCAGCGAGGCAACGTGGATACTCCTGGTCGAAGCCGAATGGAAAGGGAATCATCGCTCCCGGTCCCGGCAGCCCTTCCTCCCCGATACCTCTACGGGCAGCGAAGGAACACCTACAGGAGGCATAGACTATGAATAGAGCAGCTCTCTGGCTGGGAGCCGCGGCGGTGGTGGCCGGTGTGGCCGTCCAGCGACCGGCTTCGGCGGCGGAGATGTTTGCCGACGTGCCCGTGGATCACTGGGCATATCAGGCGGTAAACGATCTGCAGGAGCGCGGCATTGTCATCGGGTACCCCGATGGCACCTTCGGCGGCAAGCGGGCTATGACCCGCTACGAGTTCGCCGTGGCGACGGACCGCTTGATGGAGTGGGTCCGACGATCCATCACCGAGAACATTGAAGAGCATCTCCGAACGGCTCCGCATGGGGCGGCAGGCGGGCTCGATGAGGCCCGCGTCCGCGAGCTGATCGAGGAGCGCGTCCGCAACCTCCCGACCCGCGAGGATCTGGAGACCATCCGCCGGCTGACCACCGAGTTCCGCGAGGAGCTCCAGGCGCTCGGCACCAACATGGAAGTCCTTCGGCGAGATCTCGACACCCTCCGCGCCCGCGTGGGTGCCATCGAAGACCGGCTGAACCGCTGGAACTTCACCGGTGAGGCCAACCTCATCGCTCGTGGCGAGCGCGCGGACCGGGAGTTCATCCCCGGAATCGGCAACGCCCGGCAGCAGTTCTTCGACCTCGACTCCCGCACCGACAACAACAACACCGACAGCATCCTCCAGGACCTGAAGACCCTCTACAGCCTGGATCTCGGGATCATCGGCAAGGTCGGCAACGGGGTGACCGCCAACTTCCTGCTGAACTTCGGCAATTACCTGCCGTGGGTCAACTCCAACCGGCAGAACCCGGGCGTCTTCGCCGGCGGCGGGTTCGCGGTCAATGGTCTGGCGCAGGACATCTCGACCGTTCCGGGCGTCCCGACCAACCAGGGTCCGGGATCTCCGCTGAACAACGCCCTGTCGGCTCGCACCATCACGCAGGGGAACCTCGGCAAGGAAGCGACGAACACCAGCTTCTCCGAATTCACCCCGGTCAAGCTGTACCTGAACTCCCCGGTGCGCGATCTCTTCTTCCTGAGAGACATCGACGCGACCGTCGGTAAGTTCGGCGTGCAGTTCACCCCCTACACCCTGCAGCGCGTCGATCCGGACAGCTACACCAACGTGACGCTGACCGACAACGGCGAGCACATCACGACGGGCGCTATGGCGCGGGCTCGCATCGGGGCCCTTCACCTGCACGGTTACGCGGGCACCCACTACGTGGGCCGCCCGAATGACAGCAGCGTGAACTCCGGCACTCCGCTGTTCATCTCCTACGGCGGACCGACCGTCCTCTCCGCGATGACCTACGGCGCGCTTCCCATCGATCAGAGCGCGGGCGTGCATGGCACCCTCCAGTTCGGGCGCTTCTCCCTCGGCGGCACCTTCCTCGAGGGTGGGGTGACCGCTCCGTTCGGGACTGCCGGTTCGCCGTTCAGCAACCCGCCGTTCGGCGACCGCGCGAACACCAACAACGGGGGTCGGGCCATGATCCCGAAACGGGCTCAGGTCTACGGCGCGAACCTCGCCTTCCCGATCTTCGCCGGCCTCGGGTTCGCGGGCGAGTTCGCTTCCAGCAACCTCCTGGCGGGCACCGACATCGGGGACCGCGAAGGGGTCTACCCCTCTCAGCTGCGCAACGCTTATGACGCGAAGCTGACCTGGGGTGCGGGCCGACTGTCCGTCTCCGGCGGCTACAAGCAGGTCGATCCGTTCTTCGGCGCTCCGGGCTCCTGGGGTCGTATCGGGCGGTGGAAAAACCCGACGAACATCCAGGGCTGGAACGCGGCTGCCGGTTACAACGTCGGTCCGTTCACGATCAAGGGCGAGATCGCTGATTACGAATCGCTCCGGGTGGACCTCCGCACCAACCGCACGGGCATCGCCCCGATTGCGGCGGGTCCGGTCCTCACCGACGTGTTCGAGAACGACATCAAGCATTACAAGGTGGGCCTGAGCTTCAACCTGACCCCGACGAATAATATCGATCTGGGTTGGGAGCAGGCGCGGATCCAGCCGTGGGATGTCGCCGGCGAGTCCCGTGAGAACTACTACACCATCGGCCTCGGCCACACGTTCAACGAGAACACCCTCTTCAAGGTGCTCTACCAGATCGTGGACTACGATGACAATGGTGCGGGCCTCTACACCGTTCCGGGTGGCAGCTACCGTGGCGGCGTCGGAGTGACCCAGCTGAGCGTTCGCTTCTAGTCCTCGAAGCGCAACGCAAGGCTCCATCCGTTCCAAAATCAAAAGGACCGCTCCCTGCATGGGGGCGGTCCTTTTTCCTACCCTGTCGCTCTCCGAAGAGAGATTTACTCAGTGTGGGTGGATGGGTGGATGGGTGGATGGGGACGCGGGCCTGCGGCACGCGGATCGGAACGAATGGACGCGGATCAACCCCTTTGGAATCACAATGGACGCAAAGGTCACAAAGAACCCCTTGACGAGAAAGGATAGACCCCCTTCCTCCAACTTCAGGGGTTTGGGGGTTCTCCGCGGCCCTCTGTGCCTCCTCTGTGTCTTCCGTGTTGAGCAGTTTTATCCGCTAGGATCCGTTCCGATCCGCGTGCCGCAGGCCCGCGTCCCCATCCACCCATCCACCCACATAATTCCTGTAAGTGCAAAAAAAGAGGAGGCCGGGTTACGGCCTCCTCCCTGTCATGCATATTTGATCGTGCACCCGCTGTCGATCACGATTCCCCCAGTGGCGTTCGGTTTCTCGGGCTACGATCAGGCGCTCCTGCAACACACGGACGGTGACCACTTACCGTTGCTGCCTTCCGGCCCTGGCGGAGTTCGTGAACCGCCGCTGCGCGGGACCCGATCATCAACGTCTTCGAAACCGTGCCCAACCTGGCGGAAGCGCACCTCGAGCGGGAATTCAACCCCACTAGAGCGGATTGTGGGTACAGGGCACCGCTAGTTCCCCGTCTAGCACGACCAAA
>JAHWJO010000203.1 GCA_019348365.1 Armatimonadota bacterium
GGTCGCGAAAGGGTCTCAACCGGGGGTGCGTTCGTCTTCTCATCCAACGATTGATTGCCGGAACGTAGGAAGGGAGGATGGCCGGATGAAAGGATCATCACTCCATAGCGACGACGGGGTTCTCCAATCGCCCGATCCCTTCGATCTCCAGCGTGACGGTGTCCCCCGGCTGAAGGAAGATCTGCGGGTGTCGGAAGTAACCGATCCCCGCCGGGGTCCCCGTCGTCACCACGTCGCCGAGTTCCAGCGTCATCGCCGAGGAGAGCCACGCCAGCAGCCGGGGGAGTGGGAAGATCCAGTCCTCGTTCGTGTGGTCCTGCATGACTTCGCCGTTCAGGAACGTGCGGAGGCGGAGCTTCGACGGGTCGGGGATCTCGTCGTCGGTTACGATACAGGGTCCAATCGGCGCGAACGTGTCGAAGTTCTTGCCCATCGTCTCGTTGTTGTCCCTGAACTGGATGTACCGGGAAGAGACATCGTGGAGGATCGTGTACCCGAAGACGTGGTTCATCACGTCCTCTTCTTTCGTTCGGAACATTGTCTTTCCGATGACGACCGCCAGCTCCACCTCGTAATCCACCTGATACGCTTCGCCGGGGTGGAGGATCGGCGCGCCGGGACCGATGACGGTGTTCGGCAGCTTGGCGAAGAAGCGGGGATCCTCCGGAAACACGGCGTTCGGATTCTCCCTGATGTGGCTGCGGTAGTTCAGGCCGCTGCACAGGATCTTGCCCAGACGCGGGATCGGGGGTAGGAGTTGAACGCGTGAGAGCGGATAACATTGATATGAGGGCTGGAGCGCGCGCCGGGCGGTCTCCCATCCCACCTCCCCGTCACGAATGAGGGCAAGCATGTCGCCCTCGTATCGGGGGATTTCTATAAGGTCGCCATCCGCTTCCACCCCGACCTGCTGCTCACCGGGATCCCCCTCGAACGTGTAGAGCTTCACTCCTCAGTCCACCTCTTCATATTCGATCAAGCTTGCCAGACGGTGGGGCATCTCGACTGGAGCCGGGAGTGGAACCGGACCCAAAGAAGTGAGCAGGGGCTTCTCAAAATCCAGATAATGGAAGAAGAAGGCGATCCGTGTCGGAGCTTCCTGGATCCCTGGCTTCTCGTAGTAGTCACCGATTATCTGATCCCCCTCCCTATTGAGATACTTTTCATCATACGCGACTTGCCAATCGCTCTTGGGTAAAGAGGGATCTTCTTGCGTAATGTCAATCGGGTCAAATTCGTCGGGAGCAGCGTTCACAAGGGCTTCAATCAGGTGAACTTCGATATGTCCGGGGACCATGTACACCCCCAACACGTTTACGTCAGTCAACTTGCCCTCCAGAGCCTTTAGCTTCTATCCCGCACCAGCACGCCCTTATGCACCATGCCGGGATTCTCCGCCAGGTCCGTGAAGACGCGCGGGGCATCCCACATGTCGAATTCCGTGGCGACGCGGGGGTAGGTGATCGCGCCGCGCGCCAGCAGCTCCAGCGATTCGGGGAAGCAGTTCGTGGAGGCGCGGGAGCCGACGATGGTCATCTCCTTCCGAGTAAAGTCGAGGCCGGGGAGCGTAACGCCAAGTCCCTGCTTCACGAGGCCGACGATCACGATCCGCCCCCCCGCCGCGACCAGGTCAACGGTGCTCTCCATCGCCTTGACGTTCCCCGTCGCTTCGATGACGACGGGCATCCCTTCGCCGTTCGTCCGTTCCATAACCCTTGAAAGCAGGTTCTCATCCGAGGGCAGGGGTTCTGCCCCCAGATGCGCGGCGAACTCCAGGCGGCTCTCGTAGATGTCGGATGCGAGGACGTTCGCCCCGCGCGCCTTCGCCACCTCGATCAGCGCGAGACCGATGGGGCCGCAGCCGAGAATCAGCACGTCCTCGCCTTCGGAGACGTTGCCGCGACGGCAGGCCTGCACCCCGATGGCGACCGGCTCCGCAAATGATGCATCCGACATCGAAAGGTTTTCCGGGATAACGTGAATGTTGGCGGCGGGAGCGGTCACGCTCTCGGCGAACCCGCCCGGTCCATGGATTCCGATGATGTAGAGGTTCGCGCAGCAGTTAGGCTTATTCACCCGGCAGGGGTAGCACGATCCGCACCCGATGAACGGCTCCACCACAACCCGCATCCCCGGCTCGAACCCCGTCACGCCTTCGCCGACTTCGACCACCACTCCGGCGATCTCGTGCCCCCCGATAACTGGGTACTTCGCATAGGGGTTCCTGCCGAGATAGATGTACATATCCCCTGCGCAGATGCCCGTCGCTCCGACGGACACCCGCACTTCGCCGGGGCCGGGCGTCCGGTCCTGCCACTCTCCGATTTCCATTTCGTGGGGGGCGTTAAAAATCGCGGCGCGCATGATCGTCTCTCTTTCTCCTCATCTTCCCTTGGTATGATCCTGCTTCGGCAGAAGATGCTATGAATTTTGTCCCTCTGGAGAGGGTTATGGATCATCCATCTTTGATTCTGCAAATGGATTACTGGCCCACTCCCGGCTCACCGATAATAACGACTCGGGAAGCCGTGCCTTGCACCGGAAAGCTTTGCGCGACCGGCCCGGTCAGCCAGACCTCCACCGTTTGCCCGATCCGCAGCGATGCAAACGAGAGCGGACGTGAAGCCGTCCCCGTCCGATCTTCGATCTGCGTCTGGCGAGTGATCGTTACAGACGAATCGGAGATGGGCGGCCTGGGGCCGGAATTCCCACGTAGATGGATCGTGCCTTCCACCTCGCCATTGGCCGATTGAGAGCCGATAATCCCTCGGATTTCACCCCATGTATCCGGTTGACCGCTTTCCCCATCACCCGACCCGCATCCATGAAGAGAGGGGATGAGGAGAAGTCCCATCAGTACCACGAAAGATCGTCCCATCTGCCTTCGCGTTTTCAAGATCTTCATATGATCCTCCGTGCGGATACATCCGCCTCCATTGAGAGCCACTCCTTCAAATCCTAAGGGTTCATCTCAGGACATGACTCTGTACCCTTAATAGGTCATGCTTTGTTCGAGGGCATAGACCTCGCCCGGCTTGAGCACGACGGAATCGGGCACATTCTCACCCCAGGAACGAGTCTCCTCCAGGCACCTCTCGAACTCCCGCACGTCGTCGCAATCCGGCTCGATGTAATGGCAGGGGAGCACCGTTTCCAGTCCCAGCCACTGAGCGGCGATGGCCGCCTCTTTCGGACTCATCTCCCCGGTGAGGATCTGCCCCGGCCCGCTCACCCTTGAAAGCAATTCGACCGGCTGCGTCACCCCCACGCATCCGATGGTGGGGCGGTACAGCTCCTTGATCAGCCGCATGTCCCCGAAAATGGCTGTATCCCCGTAATGATAGAAGCGAACGTCCGGCCCGGCGTACACCACAAACCCCATCGGGACGCCGGAAGCGTAGGTCCCGTCCGGCATCCGGATCTGCGACCAGTGATGGCACTCCACCGGTTGGATCCGGATGCCCGCCACTTCCACCGCGATCCCCCATGTGGTAGCGCGAACCTGACTCTCCGGGACGCCCTGGGCCATAAGGTACGCTTTGATCTCCCCCCCGCAGACCACCGGCGCGCCGGTCCGCCGGGCCAGGGCCTCCGTATCCCCCATGTGATCGAGCGCCGCGTGGGAGACGAGGATGAGGTCCACCTGCTCCAACTCCTCGGACTTGACGGGGGTGCCGGGGTTCTCGTCCAGAAAGGGGTCGATCAGGATATGCTGGCCCCAGCTCGTGATGATCTCGTAGGCCGCCACCCCGAAAAAGCGTATCTGAACCGCCATGAAATTCCTTTCACCGCAGAGACGCGGAGGCGCAGAGAACCCCGGACCCCCTGAGGAGGTGACAAGGTGAAGAGGTGATGGGGTGAGGGGTTCATCGGCGTTCATCTGCGGTTTCAATTGCAGTTATCTGTGTTCATCCGTGTTCATCTGTGGTTTCGAAGGGGTTGATCCGTGTGGATCCGTTCCGATCTGCGTGCCGCAGGCCCGCGTCCCATCCACCCAACTGTAAGATGCCACTCTAACGGGGACTTACCAGGTGATTTCGATCTCTTTGCCCTGGTCCGCGCTCTCGATAGCCCCGAACACCATCGCCAGGCTCTTGATGTTGTCGGTGCAGACCGTCTCCGGCGTACCGCCTGTCCGGACGCACTGGACGAACTCTCGGATAAGTCCCTTGTGGCCGCCCTGCTTATCACCCGCATCGACCTCGGGGACCTCCAGCGTTTCCAGCTCGGAATGGAAGCCGGCCGCCTGCTTCGCGCGCTGCGCCTTGAACTCGCTGTGGCCGTTCCATGTGGCGGTCCCCGTTTCTCCCACGATCCGCCACTCACATTCCCAGCTCGTGTTCAGGCCTTCGGCGCACCAGCTCCCGCGATAGGTGTAAACGAGGCCGTCGGTCATTTGGAAGATCGCGATGGCGGAGGCGTCGTGGTCGTACCACGAGCCCGCCGGGTTCCACTCCTTGCAATAGACCGAAACGGGGTCCGCCCCGGTGATGAACCGCGCCTGGTCGAAGGAATGGATCGCCATATCGAGCAGCAGGACGTGCTCCATCCGGTCCCGGAACCCCCCGAAGTGCGCCCCGATGTAGAAATCGCTGTTCACCGTCGTCAGCTTCCCGAACGGCTGGGAGTTGAGGAAGCTCTTGAGGCGGCGGATGCGGGAATCGTAGCGACGGTTCTGAATGACGGCGTAGATCTTGCCGGTTTCCCGGGCGGTGGCGCAGGCCCGCTTCGCGTTCTCCATGGAGTCGGCCATCGGCTTCTCGCCGAGGACGTGGCAACCGTGCTTCAGGGCGGTCACGGTCACGTCCGTGTGTGCCTCGGGGATGGTCACGTCGAACACTACGTCCGATTGGGCCTGATCCAGCACGCGCGGCAGCTCCGTGCCGATAAAGGCGTCGGTGTAGCCGTACTCCTCCGCCCGTTTCCGCGCCGCTTCCTCCCGGATATCCACGAACCCGACCATCGTGACGTCGGGGATCTCCTTCACCGCGTTGAGCCACGCGCCGCTCATCCCGCCGCAGCCCGTGATCACCGCCTTCAACGGCTCCGTCATCGCTATCTCCTCCCTCAAGGGTCGTCATCACATGTAAACAGATGGGGCTGAACCCGCCTCCAAGGAGTTCCCCCCGACGAGGAGCGAATCCTTGAATCCTTCACGATGGGTTCATGACGACTGGGAGTGCATGAAGTAGCGCCCTCACCCCCGCGCTTCGCGCCGGCCCTCTCCCAATTCCGGGAGAGGGGATCTGAAGAGGGACGTTCCGGCTTCGGATTTCAGTGCCTGGAGTGCCGCAGATGTGCTGTATCAGAGCGATCTGATCCGAAGAAATTCTGGATCTCCCCACTCATCTCTCTCAGAAGGAGTAGGGCTTAACCCGTAAAGCGGTACGTTCCGATCCCCTCTCCCGGAATTGGGAGAGGGGTAGTCGCGAACGAAGGTGAGCGACGGGGTGAGGGCGACTTCCCCACTCCTCAGAGAGCCAGCGCGTAGCGCGGGGGTGAAGGCGCTACCCCCTACACCCGACCCCCTACTTCCTCCAAGCAGTTCAAGCCACGCGGAACAGCGGCTCCTCGCCCCGGAGGACGCGCATCGCGTTCTCGGCGGTGATCTCCCCCATGCGCCGCAACCCTTCAGGAGTCTGTCCGCCGCTGTGGGGCATGGCGATAAAGTGATCCAGGGTGAGTAGTGGGTGATTCTTCGGCGGCTCCTGAACGAACACGTCGCTGGCGGCCCCGGCGATCCACCTTTCCGTCAGCGCCTGATAGAGCGCGTCCTCGTCCACCAGCTCGCCGCGCGCGGTATTAACGAGGTAGGCCGTCGGCTTCATCCGCCGGAGCTGCGCGAGGCCCATGAGCCCCCGCGTCTCCGGCGTGACCGGGCTGTGCAGCGAGACGAAATCCGACCGCTGGAGCAGGTCTTCGAGGTGGACGACCTCTACCCCCCAAGAGGACGCGAAGGAGTGGTCCGGGTACGGGTCGGAGGCGAGAAGATGCAGCCCGAACCCCTTCGCCCGCTTGCAGACCTCCCTGCCGATCTGCCCCAGACCGACCACGCCGAAGGTCTTTCCCCGCAGCTCCGGCCCCACGAACCGCTTCCACTCCCCCGCCTTCGTCGAGGCATGGCCCTGCGGGACCTGCCGCGCCAGGGAGAGGATCAACGCCATCGCCATGTCCGCGACGGAGTCCGCGATGGCCCCGCCCGCCACGCAAACGGGGATGCCCCCCGCCTTCGCCGCGTCGAGGTCGATGTTCTCGTACCCGACGCCGTGCTTGGAGATGACTTTCAGGTTCGGGGCGGCGGCGATCACCCGCGCGGTCACGGGCTCGGTGCCGGAGATGAGCGCGTCGGCCTCTCCGATCCGCTCAATCAACTCCACTTCGGTGGGGGCGCGGTCGAGGTCATTGGGGAGGAACTCGCAGCCGAACTCGCGCATCGCGTCCAGCACCTCCGGGCAGTTCTTCCCGAACGAGCGGGACGCGACGAGGACACGGTAGCTCGCGGGCTCCGTCGCCATTCGCTTCAATTCCGCCAGCGCGGACCGCCCCCCCGTCTCCCCCTCTCCTCGTCTCCCCCTCCCCTTAGCAATCTCCGAGCGGAGGAAGGAGATGTAAGCGGCCATGTCCCGCTCGCGGTGGAGCGCACCACCCAAGGGCAGCGAGGTCGCCCCGGCGGCGCACACCTCCACGCAGTTCGCGGTCTCCAGCCCCCCGGCGGCCTGAAGGTCCACGTCATGCCCGCCCTCGTCGATCATCCGGCGGACCTCCCGTACACGGTCCACCACGAGCCGGTTGAAGTCCCGTCCCCGCTGGCCCTCGCCCGTCACCCGCCCGAGCAGGAGGACGGAGTCGATCATCGGAAGGGTGGCGGAGAGAAGCGCGAGCGGGGTCCCCAGCGCGAGGCAGAGACCCGCCTTGATCCCGCGCTCCCGCACGGCGTAGATCGTCTCGTAGAGGAGGGGCGTGCTCTCGGCGGGGAGATAGACAAGATCCACCCCCGCGTCCGCCAGCGGCCCGAGGAACCGCATTGGATCGTTCGCGGCAAGATGCACCTCGAAGGGGAGCTTCGTGAGGGGGCGGAGCCAGTGGATCGTGCGGGCGGGGAACGCCTGGTCCGGCACGAAGTAGCCGTCGAACACGTCGAGGTGGAAGAAGTCCACCCCGGCGGCTTCCGTCCGCTTAAGCTCGTCACCCAGGCGGGTGTGATCGGCGTTGAACAGGGCTGAACCGATTCGAATCATTCCTCCGTCACTTTCTCATCTTCATCGTAATCACAATCGCAGGAAATGGCCTGCCCCCCGCATGAGGGGCATCGCTCCACGTCACAGCCGGGAACGTGGAACTGGCCTTTCAGAACGCGACAATCGCCGCAAGGGTGATCATTTGCGCCCCAGTCATCAGCCTCATCTCCATACTTCACGCGCGGGATTTCTTGCCCACCGATCAGATATGAGGGAGATTCCTGAGCTTCTTCAATCTTCTCAGGCCAGCCTTTGATCATCCTTACGCCGTTATAGATGACATATTCTTTCTTCATGAATTCCTCTAACTGCATTATCCCGGCTTTTACCGGTCTTCCCACGCAAATACAAGCCTGATTTCGTGGGATTGGCATTGAACAACTCGAAACCGATTCGAATGATTTACTGATCCCTATGAGTCATCGGGTTCAATATGCACCCCCTTCGGGCATCTGCCCTTCAGCGTTGGGATGTTTGCCCCTAACAAGCCAATTGTCATCCCGGCAGAGGTAATTGATTAGCGGCATGGCTTGGTTGAAGCCGGACTCTGGGTAAGTATG
>JAHWJO010000667.1 GCA_019348365.1 Armatimonadota bacterium
GGTTTTCGCTCACGCCCACGATATCGGTACGGCGATCCCCGTTCATGTCCGCCAGAGTCACGGCGTACCCGATACCGAACGCCGGGTCGATGGTCTGCGCTTCGAACCGGACCGTCCCCTCCGAGCGAACCGGCTTCTCCGAGCGGGACGGCGTCTCAAAGGGGACCGGTGCGCCTCTCGCCGGGAAGGCGCCGACGCTCATGCCGGAAAGCAGGAGAGAAACCAGGGAGAGTTGAAGGGCTCGCATCGCAGGCTCGCTTTCCAAATCCAGTAGCCGGGGGGTTTTGTGTGAGACGACCGCGCATAGATCATTCCAAAGGCATTTTGAGAAGCGTGTGGGTTGGGGGTGTCCCCGCGATTAAGGATGCCCTCCGGCGACGGTACTTCTATGCCGACCCGTCAAGTGCGCCGGAAGGAGAGTCCGCGCAGGCGGACTTCGTGCTTTTGTTGCCGCGAGTTCATTCGCCGGGACTCGCCATTTTCCCAGGGATCAGCTTCAGCACGAACGCATGCCGGAACGGAGCCCCCTGCACCTTCGCCGACGGGATCATGATTCGACACCCGCCGCCGTCTTCCCGCCATGCCAGCGCATCTCTCCGGCCCAGCAGACGGACCTTCGTCCCCGGCGCGGGGCGGAACGACCGCAGATGAACTTCCGCCGTGGGCGCGGCCTCGCTCGCCTCCCGCAGCACGATGGCGTAGAGCACATCCCCCTTGCGGGTGTACGCGATATTTCCCTCTTTGTAGGGCGCGAGGGGCCGGGATGCGTGGATCGCCTCGCCGTTCACCTTCATCCACGCCCCGATCTCCTTCAGCCGCGTGACCGCTTCCGGAGGGAGTTGCCCGTCCGGCTGCGGCCCGACATTGAGCAGCAGGTTGCCCCCCTTCGCCACGATGTCCACCAACAGGTGGACCAGCTCGCGGGTGGACTTGTACACGTCATTCGGCTTGTAACTCCATTGCGTACCCATCGTCAGGCATGACTCCCACGGGTAGGGCAGCGGCTTCTCCGGGATCTCCTGCTCGGGCGTGCGGTACTCCTCGTACTTGCCGCCCACCGTCCGGTCCACGATGAGCAGGTCGGGCTGGTGGCTCCGCGCCATCGCCGCGAGGCGGTCCATCCGGAGGTCCTGCGCCGGGGGCCGCACCTGCCCCGCGTCGAGCCAGAGGATGTCGATCCTGCCGTAGCCCGTCACCAGCTCCTCGATCTGCCGGTGGACGAACTCGCGGAACCGCGCCCACTTCTCCGGCTGCTTCAGGGGATCGTAGTTCGGGTTGCGGGTGCGGGCGGAGGCGGAGGGGTCCCAGTAGTCGGGGTGATGCCAGTCCGCCTTGGAGTAGTACGCCCCGATCCCGAAGCCCCGTTTGCGGAACGCGTCGAACAGCTCGCGGGTGACGTCCGCGCGGGGGTCGGCGCTGAACGGGCAGGAGGGATGCGTGATCCGGTAATCGGTCTGCCGCGTGTCGTACATGTTGAAGCCGTCGTGGTGCTTGGTGGTGAAGACGAAGTACCGCATCCCCGCCGCCTTCGCCAGATCCGCCCATTTATCCGGATCGAACTTCGTGGGATTGAACGTTCGGTTCAGGTTCCAGTAGTCGCGCTGGAACCGCTCGATGTCCCGGCCCCGCTCCTCCCAGGGCTTGAGGCCGTCGGGCCGCGCCCACTTATCCTCCTCCACGAGCGGCCATGACTCGATGACGCCCCACTGGCTGTAGATCCCCCAGTGGACGAACAGCCCGAACTTCTGGTCCCGGAACCAGTCCAGCTGCCGCGCCACCCGTTCCTCTTCGGTCTCGTCTTCGTTCATGCGCGGATCTCCCTTCGACCGATTTTTGGAGGACGTGAGCCTCCCCCTCGATTCACCCGCTTCCCGCCTCGGCGCTTCGTTACGGATCTTCTCGCCGGACTCGTTCGCGGCGTACCCCTCGGCGGGAGGGCCGTGGGCGGGGAACCGGCTCTCCCCGGCAGATGGAGTCATTGCAACTCCGATCATCAGAGCTATCAGGACGGCTTTCGTTGGGTGCAGGAGTGGATGAAACATGGGGAGTCAGGGAGTTGAGAAATTGGGAAATTAGGGAGCTATGAAGTTTGGGAGTTGGAGATATACCTCACTGGATCTGGTGAGAAGGGAATTCCAACCCGGAAGTGGAGGCAACTAGTACATGACCACTAAGAATGTGAAGGGTAGAGGCGCTTCAGCTTTGTGCG
>JAHWJO010000204.1 GCA_019348365.1 Armatimonadota bacterium
CAATTTAACTCCTTTCCCCTTACTCGTCAATACCTTGTTGACGCACTACTAGTATCTTCACCAAAGAGCGTTTAGGTTCTGACTTATTGCACACAGTTCTCTCAGGTGTGGCATCAGGTGCTTTTTCTTATCCTGTTGCGGTCAGTTCTTCTTCCGGACGTGCATCCTCTGGCCTCTCATCCGGAACCGTGAGGGTGATCCCCGCGATGGCTTCCCCGATCCGTTGCGGGGTCGCACCGGCGGCGATCAACGCCATGATGAGCCGGTCCGTCGAAGTGCCGGGGGCGCCGTTCTCCATTTTTGAGATGCGCGCCTGACCTGTCCCGATCTTCTCCGCAATTTGAGCCTGGGACAACTCCTCCTTCGCGCGCACTTCACGCAGCAGCTGGGCCAGCGCCGCATGGATCTCGACTACGGCTTCTTCCTCCCGGCTCAAGCCCAGGAACTCAGCGACCGTTACGGACTTCCATCCCGCCGCTTCCAGCCTCTTTCTCTTTTGTGGGTCCATGGGTTCCCTCTCTACCATGCGTCATATAGGGACAGCCGCCGCTTGCATGTGTCAATGACTGCCTTCGGAGTTTCCCGAGTCCTCTTATCAAACACTTCCACAATCAAGATTTCTTCCTGGTCGATCCTGTAGATGATCCGCCAGTTGTGCTGCTCATCCACGATCCGCAGTTCATGCACCCTTGCGCCGATGGAGGGCATGGGCCGGGAGTGGGGCATGGAGAAAAGTTCCCCGTTCTGCAACCGACGCAGGAGCTTCCCCGCCTCAATCCTCGCGCCTTCCGAGAAAGGCGGGGTCTTGATCATTCCATGTAGAAATACCAGCGCCTTCGTATTCACACTTTATCTTATTATATGACGTATAGGTCATCAACCTTGTGGACTTGAAACTGCGGGACCACACTCCGTCGGAACAATGTATGTGAAATTAGAACGGGTGGAATGGCGGCTGCCGATGAAATGGAACCATCATCTACCGAAGACGTATACAACAAGAAAAACCCCCGGCACAATCCTATGCCGGGGGTTCTCAATTACGTATAGAAGCAAGGGCCGTCGCAGATTGCCAGCGTACCCGATTATAGAGTTTCTGTCCGGGCTATCGGAGATTCGAAACCATCATGCGCGAGTCCGTTCGCGCGTTTATTTTACGACTTCCATCCGTACTTTGGTCAATCCCTGAGACGGGGAAAAACCGATCTTCTTCGCCAGCCCGACCGAGAGGTCCGCCACGCGGTGCTTGAACCGCCCGTTCGGCCCCAGGTCGTTCACGCGCCCGACGGCGCTCTTGCCGGTTTTCAGGTTGGTCACGCGGACCCGCGTGCCCATAGGAAGTCGTCGACATGCGAGCGTCATGGCATGCATATTGTATCGCTCGCCGGTATAAGTGCGTCGACCGTGGAACTTGCCGCCATAGTAGGAAGCCGTCCCCACGATCACTTTGCGCCGCCCGACCCGAAGGCCGGAGCGGTTTGCGGTCATCCTCTTCGTCTGGTCTCCGTTTCCGCGGTTGGCATCTGTAGATTCGACGGCCCTGGCCGGGCCGAAGCCTGCCGGCAACACCAGTCCGACAGCGGCTGTCAGGACCATAATAGCCCGAACAGTGATTTTCGAGATCGTCATAGCACCTCCGTTCGATAGGAGCCCCGATCTCTGATAGCCCGGTAACGGATGCAGGTTCTAAAGCGGCCCTCCTTCGGTCATGCCGACAGAGGGCTCGGACCTGTTCTCCGCAACCTTACCAATAGTAGAGTTCCTGCTGAAAAATTGCAAGAAATATATGTTAAAAATCCCACAATTCCCCTAAAGATCTTCCATGCCGCTTCCGATAATAAGGTTTTCACGCCTGTACGGCCTCACCGATGGGGGTGAGCGTTATCACGTATGGAGATCAGGCGCAAGAAAAAGGGGCGAGTGAATCTCGCCCCGATGGTGCTCACTATCTTTGCAGAAAGCCTTCTGTAGCGCGGTTAGGGGAGGGGGATGCCGCCCTTCAGGATCGGCCAGGGATTGGTCGGCGTCCCGCCCGCGCGAATCTCCCAGTGGAGATGCGGCCCCGTCACGAACCCCGTCGCCCCCACCTTGCCCACCGGCTGGCCTTTCCTCACCGTATCGCCCTCCTTGACGAGGAAAGAGGAGAGATGGTTGTACACCGTGATGATGCCCATGCCGTGATCGATGGCGAGGGTGTTGCCCCGCATCCAGAGCTTTTGAGCGAGGATCACCCGCCCGTCGTTCCCCGCGACCGTCACTTTCCCCTGCGGGGCCGCCAGATCGATTCCGCCGTGCTGGCTCCAGAATTTCCCGTTGACGTACCGTGTGCGCCCGAAGTCGCTGGAGACGCGCGCGCCGGGGATGGGTGATTGGAACGCGCCGCGCCACATCGGTTCCGGGTGGGTCTCTTCATAAGCGGCGTTCAGGATCTGCCGTTCCTTCTTCAGGATGGCAGGGGACATCAGGCCCGTCTTGCTCTTCTTCATCTTGATGTGCTGGGTGGGGAACTTCTTTGCCACCACCTGAAGGGGAACGCGGAGGGCAGGCCGGTCATCCAACCGGATCGTCGCGGTGTACCGCCCCGGCTTGGTGCGCGCGTAGACCGCGATCGGCGCGACCCATTTCCCGTTGTGGGCGTACATCGCGTGCGTCTCTCCGAAGACGGTCACGCGCGCGGAATCGGCTCCCTGCGTGGGGACCGCCAGCACCCATAATCCGCCGGGATGGACACGCGCGAGCGGTGCGGCGGCCCGGCTGACGCCCGTAACGGAAAGCGCCAAGAGTAGAAGGAAGGGGAGATATGTCCTTCGAGGGGGAAACAACATCGATACTCCTTTGCCTTGAAAATTCTGCGTTGCTGTTTTCCATGACTCAATCCGGCATCCGCCGGATCCGGGAAGCCGCGACTCCTCCCGCAATCCCCAGCGTAGCGAGAAGGAGCAGGACGACACTGCCGAACCCGTATGCCGGGAGAATTCCGTAACCGATCAACAGGAACCGGGCTCCGACCACCCCGAAACCGGCGGGGAGAAGAAGGTCCTGAACCCGCATCCAGCCGGAGTAGGTCTTTCCCGCTTCCGCCAGACCCCGTGCCCGCGCGCGTTGGGTTTGTATCGCGGCGGCGAATGAGAGCCAGCAGAGCAACCATGATGCCAGCAACAGGACGGGATCACCCGGAGTCATGGCGAGCTTTCTTTCACCGATGCCCTTCGTATAAAGATCGGGCGGGGTTTCAGGACAGCGGGAGGGGAATGTGAGCGCGTACCCTTCAGCCGACATCGGCATCTCCCGATAGTTAGGAATGCCTGCATGCTCCGTATCGATACGCCCCGTCACCTTCCTGCTTAACCGTGTCCCTCTCTCCATGACCCGGTTGCATGCGCCGGGGACGAGAGGCATTCTGTTCACGGGGCCACGCATAGCGCCCGGACGGGTACCCTTTATCATAGCAGAACCCTTGAAGAGGAATCCCACGGCTCCGCTGTGAAGGAGTACCCGTACAGGCGTGGAATGACACCTTGTGGCGTACGGGACACGAAGAGGAGCGTAACCAGGAAGGGATGAGCTTCGTTCGATCCATGACTCTTATTCACCCTTGAAGATGAGTTAACCGGCGGTTCCCTTTCTGCATGAAACGGCGTGACCGGAACGGGTCTACCGTGTCCACACCCTGGGAGAAGAATCAGTTGGATATCGCTTCCGTAGAGCCGGAAGAAACGGTGACCATTGCTGCCCCCGGCAGCATGAACCAATTTTTCAAATGCGCGACCCGTCGGCCCCTTCTCACCGCCCTGGAAGAAGCCGACCTCGGTCGCCAGATTCGTAACGGCGACAAGTCCGCGCTGCACCGCCTGGTGGAGAGCAACCTGCGCCTGGTCGTGAGCATCGCCGCCCGATACGCCTCTCCCCGAATGCCCTTGGAAGATCTGGTGCAGGAAGGCTGCCTCGGCCTCATCCGCGCGGCGGAAAAATTCGACGAGCGGAAGGGCCATCGCTTCAGCACATATGCGACGTGGTGGATCTGGCAGGCGGTGACCCGCGCCATCGGGGAGCAGTCCCGCACGATCCGGATTCCGCTGGAGGCTCAGGGGATCATCCGCCGGGTGTACAGCGTGGGCGAGCGGCTTTCGCAGGAGCTGGGACGCGCACCCACCACCCATGAGATCGCGGATGTGCTGGGGGAGTCGGAACCCCGGATCGCGGAGCTCCTCCAGGCCGAGCGCGAACCCCTGTCGCTGGAGCTTCCCCTGGCGGATGAGAGCGCCCGCCTCGCCGACGTTGTCGCAGACGAATTCGGCCAGAATCCAATGGAGACCCTGGAGAGTCTCATCCGTAAAGAAGAGGTGGAAGAGGTGCTGGAGTGCCTGACCGTACGCGAGCGGGACATTCTGATCCGCCGGTTCGGTTTGGACGGCGCGCCGCCCCGCACGCTCAGCGAGGTCGCCGCCGGGTTCCGCCTCACCCGTGAGCGGGTCCGCCAGATCGAAGCCGGGGCGCTCCGAAAGCTCCGCGACCGCTCCCCCTCCTATGCCGAACCCCTCTGATCCCCGGTCCCGTCGAGGAGCGCCGCCTCATGGATGAAGCTGCGAAAAAACGGGCGCTCCGCCTGATCCCCTATACGTTGTTTGTCGTCGGCACCCTCCAGGAAGAGGAGATCAGCGCCTTCACCGGCAGCTGGCTCACTCAGGTCTCCTTTCAGCCGCCCCTCCTCGCCATCGGGGTGAACCGCAAGCGCCGCAGCCATGAAGCCATCCAAAACTCGGGCGTGTTCTCCCTCAGCTTCCTCGACTCAGATCAGAAAGAAGTCGCCCGCCATTTCTTCACCGTCTCTCCCGGCGCCGGCTCTCGTCTCGGCGATTACGCCTACACCCTCGGCCAGAACGGCTGCCCCTTGCTGGAGGTGGCCCTCGCCCATGTGGAGTGCCGGGTCCATGAGGCACTGGAGACCGGCGACCATACGTTGTTCATCGGGGAAGTGATCGACGTGAAGATGCTGCGCGATGCTCCGCCCCTGCTCCTGAGCGAGACCGGCTGGAAATACGGCGGGTAATTGGGAAATTGGGGAGTTGGGAAATTAGGGAATTCCGACCTGTTCTTCTCCGGCAATGGAGCAGAGTTTATCCCGTCCCGATTATGAGGGCAACTGTAACTCCCCAACTCCCTAATTTCCTAATTTGTCCTCTATCGGGGAATTAAGCATACTATGAAACGGCATCGCCGTTCCCCTTTCGGCGGCCCAGTCCGTACTCTGATGTTCGAGTTCTGAAAGATTTACCTTACTGTTTAGCGTTCCGATCCCGGAGCCGGGCGACCCGCCTTTATGGGAGAGTAAGTCGCTTTCGCCCCCTCCGATCCGAACCGCATCGTACCTCATCCTGGAGAGGAGATTGAACGATGGCTGAGTTTACCCTGCCCCCTCTGCCGTACGACAAGGCGGCCCTGGAGCCGCACATTGACGCGCAGACGATGGAGATTCACCACGACAAGCACCACCAGGCGTACGTCACCAACCTGAACAACGCGCTGAAGGACCACCCGGATCTTCAGAACAAAAGCATTGAGGAGCTGCTGCAGGGGATCAACAAAGTTCCCGAATCGATCCGCACGGCGGTCCGGAACAACGGCGGCGGCCATGCCAACCACACGCTCTTCTGGGAGATCCTGACCCCCGGCGGAAGCCAGACCCCCTCCGGCGAGCTGGGAAACGCGATCAACTCCGCGTTCGGCGGGCTGGAGGGGCTCAAGGAGAAAGTCAACGACGCCGGTACGAAACGGTTCGGCAGCGGATGGGCGTGGCTGGTGACCAGTAAGAACGGCGACCTTCAGATCTACAGCACGGCCAACCAGGACAGCCCGCTCATGGAAGGCGACACCCCTCTCCTAGGCGTGGACGTGTGGGAGCACGCCTACTACTTGAAGTATCAGAATCGCCGTCCGGAGTACCTCGGTGCCGTCTGGAACGTCATCAATTGGGATAAGGTCGGCGAGTTATACAACCGGGCAAGAGGAAAGTAACCCCCGCGATTCTCCCCAAACCCATAAAAGAAACGGAGCGTTCCGACCGGAACGCTCCGTTTCTTTTGCAAAGGGTTGGTATATCTTCTCTGCCGCCTTCAACCACCGGCTACAATTGAGGCCCCGGCTCCTTCGGATCAGCGCTCAAATCGGTAGAAGAGGCGAGTACGGAATCGTCCGTGCAGGTCGAAAGGACTTCCAGCAGGTCGCCCGGATCCGGCCCGTTCGGAGGAAAGCCGCCTTGATTCGCCAGCACTTCCGTACGGAAGATGGGTACGCTTCGGGGAGCGGTGATTCCCAGGCGCACCTGGTCTCCCCGGACTTCCGCCACCGTTATTTCAATGATTCCGCCGATGATGATACTTTGACCGGGCTTACGGCTCAGAATGAGCACTCAACACCTCCTCCTGGGAAGTGGAACTGCAAGTGAAGAAATCTTAATGGATGATCGGGTCCGACGGTTGTTTCCCCTCGGTTCCGTTCGACGGGAACGAGGGGGTCTCCATTCCCTCTCCATGAGGATGGAGAGCCATAAACTACTGAGTTTCGATCCGATCCGGGATTCAGAGCATCGCGAGAACGCGGGAGTGTTTCATTTCGAATGGCGTAGCGAATGATTTCCCCGTCGCATTAACCGTGCCGCCCTGAAATGGAGTCGCTCCATGTCGCGCAACAGCGGAGCCATCCTCTTCAAGTCTCTATGCTCTATGTGTCGCAGATATTTGGGACAGAACCAGGACGCGCACAACATGGGGCGCTCCTGATGGCCGAGGGTACATCCCTTCTTTCCCAGGTGTTCGCAGACCGCCGACTCGGGCATGGGCGTTCGAGTGACGGCATGCATCACCCTTTGCCAGGTATGCTGGATGCCGTTGGAGACCATCCAGGGCAGGGAAAGGATCTCTCTGCCGTAGCGTTGGAGAGGCATCGGACCCCCCGTCCGCACCGCCGCATCGAAGGCCGTGAACCGCTGGACGTTCTCTTTGCAGCAAGCCCCACACGCCGCGCAGACCGATCCATAGTTCCGGATGAGTCCGAAGATCTTGACCTGGAGCTCCTGCCGTTCCTGGTCCAGCGACCGGGCCTCATCGGCGAGTTGTCGGGTCAGCCAAAGCGGAGTCGCTTTCGGCGCGACGGCATGGAGGAGAGCCAGTTCCAGGTTGTACCAGAAATACCACCGACCGATGAAAGCGGTTTTGTAAGCGATCTCACCCACTCGGGCCATGAATGCCGATCTCCCCCGGTGAGCGGGATCGACCGCTTACCACCGTATCTTAGTTAGTGAAAGAGACTGGATACCCCTTCCTACATGCGACGCAGAATTGTCTTTCGATTGTATCATTTTTTTGAGCGCTGCGTCACCTCCCCTGTTCCGGCAAAACGGTCGGGAGGAGCCATGTCTCCAGGGGTTCATCGATGCTTTCAAGCGTCATGGTTATCATGAGCCGGTTGCGCCTGTCTCTCTTTCGCACGCGCAAGGTATCCCCGGCTCATGAGCGTAACCGGAAGGTGACAGGCGACAGGATGCGGGGATGTCCGATCTCCCTTCCCGACCGACCCTCTTATGAGACGGGAGAGGCTTTTCCTCATCCCGCCGGTGCGTTACAGGGCTGCCTCTCGTTCAAGGAGAGAGTTTACCATGATTAAAGGATAAGAGGAATACCACCTCCTCCCGATGAATAGATCCTCTGATGAATAGATCCTCTATGGGATTCATCAAGAGAGTATGAAGCAGGGTGTCGGCTTCTG
>JAHWJO010000205.1 GCA_019348365.1 Armatimonadota bacterium
CGGCGGGAAGTCGTGCTGGAGCAGCGGGTTCCTGCCCACCCAGTACCAGGGGGTGGAGTTCCGGTCCACCGGCGACCCCGTCCTCTACGTCTCCAACCCGAAGGGCGTGAGCCCGGAAGCGCGGCGGCGGTCACTGGACGCGCTGAAGGACCTCAACGCGATGCACCTCGCGGACGTGGGGGACCCGGAGATCGCCACGCGGATCGCAAGTTACGAGCTGGCGTACCGGATGCAGACGAGCGTGCCGGAGCTGATGGACATCTCAAAGGAGCCGGAGGCGGTCCACCGGCAGTACGGCACGGAGCCGGGGAAAGCCTCCTTCGCCAATAACTGCCTGCTGGCCCGGCGGCTCGTGGAGCGCGGGGTGCGGTTCGTGCAGCTCTACCACCGGGGCTGGGACCACCACGGGGAGTCGCAGCACAACGACCTCTTGACGGGCCTCCCGCGATTGTGCAAAGAGACCGATCAGCCCGCCGCCGCGCTCGTCCGGGACCTCAAGCAGCGGGGCCTGCTGGACGAGACGCTGGTGATCTGGGGCGGGGAGTTCGGGCGCACCCCGATGAACGAGGCCCGCGACGGCTCGAAGTTCCTGGGCCGGGACCATCACCCCCACGCGTTCACCGTCTGGATGGCGGGGGGCGGCATTCAGCCGGGGGTGACGCTGGGCGCGACGGACGAGCTGGGTTACACGGTGGCGGCGGACCCGGTGCACGTCCACGACCTCCACGCGACGATCCTGCACCAGATGGGGATCGACCACACGCGGCTGACCTACAAGTCTCAGGGGCGGCAGTTCCGATTGACGGACGTATCCGGGTCCGTGGTGAAGAAGCTGATCGGGTGAAGGCATGTTTACCAATATAGAAACGGGCGGCGTATTGATGGAGTCCTGAAATGGCTCATTTAATTTTTCCTGAGAAGGCTATAATCAGAATTTTTGCTGCTGGCGCGAAGGGGGAACACCCATTCAGAGTGCCAAACGTCGTGTTCTGCGTACGAACATTTGCCAGGCTGAAGAATGATTATAAACTCGCCCCTTTCTTCAGCGACTCCGAAGGCGTGGTGACTATTACTCGGGAATTGTGTGAAATATATGCGGCAGCAGAACTGGATACTGGCCTGATGGATTATCGGCCTATCTCGGATTGCTTTCCTTTGGTTGAAATCTATTATTGGTCCGAAGAAGAATTGGAAAGAGCCATCGAAGGACGAAAGACGTGGGGGCTATTGAGCGCAGAGCGTCAACTTTGGAGTTCAGTGGATGAATTGATTAATAAGTATCGAACCACTGCCAACAGGCTACTAAGATCTCCGATACCCGGTGTGAACAGGATACGAGACGAATGGGATGGAAGTAAAGACTTCATCGAGTACAAATACTACGTTAATCTCAAATAAGATATGGGCCTGCTATTGAGGCTTTTTTCACAGATGTTGATACTGCACTCTATAACCCGCCAATAGAAGGCCTCATTGGGATGATCACATGCGGCTCACCTACCAGCACCAGGGGTGGCAGTTCCGGCTGAGGGACATGTCGGGGACTATAATCGAACAGTTTATAGGGTGAAAGATGAATATATCGGATGACGAGACTTATGAAGAGATCGCAGCGACGTATTAGTGCCTGGAGATCGCCCGGCTGAATGAGATTCTGAAAACCCATGGGATTCGGGATAAGCGCTTGCGAGAGCGAATCTGCTCCGATTTCTTCGCCGAATCCGGAGCCTTTCTGGATTCGGGATGGTTCAAAGGGGATGAGAAGAAAGTCACTCCGGAGATCTGCTTTTCCGAACGGGACGAATCCAGAGAGATCCGGACCCTTTACATGCGTTCCAAAGACTTTGCATTCCATGAATACGCGGCGGGAGATGTTTACTGGTACTTTGATGAGCACCAGGAAGATGCCTCCGAGATTGAAACGGGAACTGATGAACCCTGATCTGGTCTGGGATTACTCTCTGTATCTGTTAACGGGTCAAATTTTATCGCGACAGCCGGAGGGCGGCAATTCCCGTCCCCACTGCCAGCGCATCCTCCAGCAGCGCGATGACCGAGTCCGGCAGGCCGGTAGCTTCTCCCGCGTTCTTTCGCAGATGGTACATCCCGTAAGTCGCCGCGAGGGCCGCCAGCGCCCCCGCCACCGCCCCGGACCGCTCGAACCCGTCCTCGCTCGCGGTGCAGGCCGCCCCCGCCACCGCCCCGGAGAGCGCGCGGAAGATCACGCTCGGCAGCATGGTGCGCGCGGGGGTGAACGGCATCTTGTCCATCAGCAGCTCGCCCGCCGCCGCCATGCCGAGCAGCGCCGGGGCGTTCTCCGACGCCAGCGGCTCCAGCGGGGTGTTCCGCAGGGGCGGATTGTGGTACTTTTCGGCGTGGTAGCTCAGGATCGCCGGGGCCGTCATCGAGCGCATCCCCGCGACCGCCCCCATTCCCAGCGCGCGTAACAGGTTCGCCTGCGTGGTGGTCATCGTCTCCCTTTCCATTAACGGCTATATGGAACCGCAGATGAACGCAGATGAACGCGGATAAGGATCACGTACCAGCCCATCTGCGTCTATCTGCGTTCATCTGCGGTTTAATTCTCAAGGGGTTTCTCTGCGCCTCTGCGGTGAGTAAGAATTCATGTCTCCGTCGGTTCCGTGCGCTGCGGGGTGATGTCCCCCCGGTGGGCCAGCTCGCCCGGCGCGGCGACCGGCTTTCGCACGGGCTGGTGCGCCAGCCGCCGGAGACGCTTCGGGGCGAGGTGCCGCCACAGGATCCGCATCGGGTCGCCGATGATCATGAATCCCAGCTTCATCCACCAGGTCGGGAAGTCGCCGAGCTGCCAGTGGGCCTCGATCTTGAAGGTGACTTCGCCCGTCCGGTGCTCTTTCGCGAGCAGGAACCACTCCGCCCCCCGCTCGATGTGCCCCTCCAGCGTGTCGTAGCGGAACCCGAAGAACGTCCGGTCCTCCAGCGTCTCCTCGCGCACGCTGTGGACCCGCACCCCGTTCAGGAACCGGAACCCCAGCACTTTGATCTCCAGCAGCATGTCCCGGCCCACGAACGGCTCCGCCGGGTCGTAGTGGCCGACGACGATGCGCGGGTCGGAGAAGTCGTAGTTCATCAGGCCCTGCTTCGCCCGCTCGAACACGCCGTCCGCCACGGGAGGGCCGGTCATTTCGATCCCGATGGGGGCCTCCGACCCGTCCACGGTCCAGCCGTTTTCGGGGATCATCTCCTCGAAGGGCGCGTCGAAGTTGACCTTACGGCGCTCCAGGTCCGCGAGGTGCGCCTTCATCGCCTCTTCGGGCCAGCCTCTCAGGAAGCGCCAGAGGGCCATCCGTCACTCCTCCTCGCGGTCTTTGGCGACGAATGTCGGGGTGTCCAGCTCCCCCTGATCGGCGAGGGTGTCCGTCACCTCGTTCGTCTCGACGTGGACCTCGCCATGAATCCAGCCGCCGCTCGCCTTCGCCACCCGCTCGACAAACGTGACCCATGTGAGGGTCTGCATCCCCTTTCCGAAGAGCTGGTAGCCGACGTACCGGAGAGGGTCGCTGGAGCGCGCCCGGCTCCGGATGCGAAACTTCAGCCGTCCCGTCCGGTCGTAGTACGCCCCGAAGGTGATCCGCCCCGCTTCCGGGTGGCCGTCCAGCGTGCGGAGCGTGAGGCTCCGGTCGTCCTTGTGGACCACCCGGACGTGGCAGATTCCGGCGTGCCGGATCTCAATCGCCATCTCCATGTCGAGGTCCAGCGGTCCGGCGGAGCCGTCAGGAAAATAGTTGAAGCAGGCGATCTCCCCCGGCGCGAAAGCGGGGAAATCCTCCACCACGAGCCGGAATAGCTCCTCGGGGGTGCAGCGCGTCCCCTCGATGACCGCCCAGTAGTCGCGCTGGAGCAGCGGGCCCGCCCCGTCGGTCGCGGGGACGACCTCCTGCCCCACATCCGCCGCCGGAATGGACTCGTTGACCTGAAGCTCTTCGTCGAGCGCCTCGGTGGACTGGCCCCTCTGTCGACCCATTTCTACCCCGTTCCCCAGACGTTCGCCTCCGCATGTGGAAGCGCATAATTGGGTTCCCCGAACCGGGGTCTCTCAAACGTACGGAGGCGAGGAAAGGCCGACGCGGAAAGCAGGCGGCGCAGGCAGAGCGAGAGGGGCGCCCAGGCGTGCAGCCGGTGATCGGTCCCGATGAGCCGTTGGGTGACTCCGTCCCGGTATGCCTTGCGCGTATCGGGCCGGGTGAGCCGTTCCGGTTAAAAGTCCGTTTCCCCGACGTTTGGGTTCTCGATGATGGTCTCCCCTTTCGGGTCCGCCACGGCTTCGAGGATGAGGTCGGTGTACTGTCCCCGGCTGACGGTCGCTTTGACTCGGGCGTTCGGCTGGGTGGGGCGCTTCGGATCCCGGAATTCGAGCAGGTAATCCCCTGCCGGAAGGGAGACCTCGAACCGCCCGTTCGCGTCGGCGCGGACCCGCGTCACCTCCTGGCCGGTCCGGGGAGAGCGGATGAGGAGGATCGCGTCCTGGATGGGCCGGGGGTCGCGCTCGCTGCCCGGCCCCTCGTAGAGGATCGGGCCGTCCAAAACGATCCCGCGAAGGCCGGAGGTCCCGTCGCCCAGGCGGGCCGGGGGAGTCACCGTTTCGGTGGCGGAGCCGGGGCGCGGCGTGGGCTTCAGCACAGAATTCGGAGCGGGATTCGGGGAGGGTTTGAGAGCCGTTCCTGTGGGAGTCCATCGGATCTCCGAAGCGATCCCCTGAATCGCCTTGCCGAGGGTCCACAGCTCCATCGGCCCGGCGTCCCAGTGGCTCGTGACCGTCTTGCGGGTTCCCCCGCGCGTGACGGAGAGGACGACGGCAGGCGGCTCCTCCCAGATGATCCCGGGCGACTCCGGTCGGGGATCGGTCGGCTCGGCGTCGGCGGCATAACGGTCCCGGAGGCTGAAGAATTTGAAGGCCTGGATCAGGCTGGACAGGCGGTCGAATTCGCTGCGGGAGATCGTGCCCCGGAATTGGCCGATCCGATCCGCGTTGGAGTGGCCCGTGTACAGGGCGGTGCCGTCCCGGCGCAGCACGATCTTATAGGCGGGGCCGGGCGCGAAGCCGGGCTGCCGCTCCAGGGTGACTTCGGTGGTGGGGCCGGTGGGCACCCGGAGGGAGGCCGCGCCGGGAGGAGCGGTAGCGGGCCGCGCCGGGGCAGTGCGGGCCGGTGCAGGCCGATTCGGGGCAGGCCGGGGGGCCGCCAGCGCGGGACTCATCGGAACTCTATCAGCCATGAGGGTGAGGCTGATCAGAAGAAGGGCGTAGGTGCGGGGGTACATGGCGGTTTCCTTCCCTGAGGCGATAAGGGAGATGCGCTTCTTCTCGGGCAACTGATGCCTCTGACGAGGAGGGTCGTCTTGATGTCAGGTCTGAATGTACTCCTATTATGAGCAAAAGAGACGGTTCGATCACACGGTAGCTAAGGATCAGTCTATATCGTGAGTTCACCGCCCGATGATGAGGAGAGCCGTAGGTTTCAACCCCTTATCTACGGTTCATATAAATAATGACGAGAAACAGAAACGCTTTGTTTCGTGAGAGGACGGGAAATCAGATGGCCGATCCGAAGAACGCGCCGGAAGCTCCCGGCGATAAGGACCCCAAAGCCCCCTTCGTCGGAGACCTGCTGCCCTCGAACGCGGCGGGAGAGGGCGAAGAGCCGATGACCTGGGAAGAGATCGATGCGGCGGCGGATCAGGCGCTGGCGCATGGCGATGAGCTGGCCCGGAAGGGCCCTCAATAATGCCTTCCATCCCCCGGGGAGAGTGACAAAAGCGATGGGCTCATGAGACAGAACAGGTGAAGGTGAAAGCCCGAAGGGGTGCGGATCCGTCTCCCGGCCCGATCATGGATGCGGCTCAGGGTTGTTTTGCCTTCAGATCGTATTCATATTCCTCTTCATGTTCCTCTCGGAAGCTGCGCAGCAGCGCCGCCAGGTCTGCGCCGGACAGATGAAGAACGGCGGTCTGGCGCGGCACAACGAGGCGTGAACGTCCCGGTGCCACCCCGCTTCCTTGCAACAGGACGCGCCGGTCGCCGGCATGCACGACCACCTCCCCGGAGAGTCTGTCCACGAACACGGCGACCGGGCCGTCGCTGGAAAGAACTCCATTTTGCAACGGGCGGTGAAGTGCGGCGAAGACGTAGCCGCTCCCCCGGACGAGTGTCCCGGCGCCCGGCGTCACCGAGGGCGCGGGATCGCCGTTGCGCCCGTAGCGCAGCACGAGCGGGATCCTATCGCTCTGCTGCTGCGGCGACAGCAGCACGAACCGGTTGGTCTGTTTGATCCGGGTCTTCCAGCCGCGCCCCCGGTCGAGCGGGAAACGGATCGTTTCAGGGCTGTTGAAGTGTTCCGCGCCGGGGGGCGGGTTCTCGACGCGGAAGGCCCCGTTGCCGCGAATCGCCGCTCCCCCCGCCCGAACGCCGTCGGGAAAGGTCGCCATGGCCGCCGCCTCTCCCAGGTCGATTCGCCTGCTGCCCCGGACCGCATGGGCCTCGAGCACTTTATGCCAGCCGTCATCGCCGGGAGCCGGGGCGTACAAGTAGGGCAGGCCGAGCAGATAGCCCGTGTCCGTGCCGTCGGCGTACAACGCGGGCGCGCCGACGCGGGCGATGACATCGATCCTCTGGCCGTCCGTGACGTAGGTCGTTTCCACGGGCGTGGCGGTTTTGTGGTCCGAAGAGGCATCCGGAACCGCTGCGCGAGCGAACCGGAGGGCGAAATTCCGGGTGTCCGCCCGCGCAACGTCCGGCGGCGCGGCGGTGTCCGTCCCCAGCAAGCGCCATTCGCTGAATGGGAGGGCGGCGCGCCGAACCGGGCCGATCCCGTGCTCGCCGTTCACGATCCCCTGCACGATCTCGGTGTCGGCGACGCTGACCAGGAACGGGTGTCCTTTCGCATCGAAGACGAGCGACGTATTGCCGCGACGCAGTTTGAACGGGGCGTTCTCCGCGTGCCGCGCGCGGTACCAGTCGGGTCGGAGACGCAGGTAGTTCGCAACCGTCATAAAGGCGAAATGGCCCATGCGGGCCGGGTGGAGGGCGGAGGCGTCGGGCGGCGGATGGGCGAGCGTGCGCCCCAGGTCGCGCCGGATGATCTTGTCATACAGGTTCAGCCCGACCAGTCCGGCGTACGGGGACTTGGCCTCGTCATGGCGTGTTCCCTCGTAGTCGTAGCCGTTGACGGACAGGCGCATGTTCATATAGCGAGCCATCTCCGCGCCGTCCTCGCGGAACAGGCGCACACCTTCGCTGCCGCTTTCGTGGTACGCTTCTGCGGCAAAGCCCAGCGCGATTACGCCGTAGTTCTGGTCGTACCCGCCGTGCTCGTGGAAGATGCGGAAGCCTCGGTCCCCTATGCGCCTTGCCCGGATCTTTTCGCGGTACAGCGTGAGCGCGTCGCGCCGGAGGGCCGCCGCCTCTTCCGGCCGGCCGGATTGCCGCAGGACCGCCGACAGTTTCAGCCCGGCTACAACCGCGCCGAGCGCCTGGTTTTGGGCCTTTTGCGGGTCGAAAACGGCGGTTTGCGTCAGCCAACGCCAGTTGCTTCGAGCGACGGAAAGCAGCTCGGCGCGTTGAGTGGGGAGAAGCAGGCTTCCGTCATCGAATCGAAGTACATGCGTGGAGTTCAGCAGCGCCCAGACCGTGGTCGGGAAGTCGCCCAGAGCGCCGGATCCGTCGATCAGATAACGGGCGTAGGCCTCGCCGCTGTTCGGAACGCGGAG